>JAPUIR010000126.1 GCA_027296805.1 Chloroflexota bacterium
TCAACCGCGGCATCATCGACCTCGCGCGCCGGGATCGTCGGGGCAGCGATGGCGGCAGTGCTGGCCCAGGCACCAACAGTGGAGGCGCCGCGTGACCCTCCCTATCGACCCCCTCGCCGCCCTTCTCGACCACCTCCGCGCCGATCCCGATCTCACGGCTCTGATCGACGATCGCCTCTACGGCCTGGACCGTCCCCGGGACGCCGCCGGAGCGGCCCTCACCGCCACCTTGCGCGGCGGCGTCGCCCGCCCCGGCTTGCCGCTCGCCGACCTCCGTGTCGAGATCCGCTGTTGGGGCGGCACCGGACCCGATGGCCCCCAGCGCGCCATCGCCGTCTGGCGCGCCTGTCGAGCCGCCGTCAACATCAGCCATCGCGCCGTCGGCCAGACCCACCTCCTCTGGTGCTTGGAGGACGGCGGCCCCCTCCTCCTCCGCGACCCCGACAGCGATGAGGCCTTCGCCCGCGCTGAACTCCGCCTCGCCACCGCCGACGCCGCCCTTCTGCCCTAAGCCCCAGCCCGAACCCACAGGCCCGAACCCACACGCCCGACCGACGAGCCTGACCCACCCTCTCCAGGAGCGAACCCACCATGCCCACCAAACTGCTCGTCGGCTCCGGCCGCCTCTACCTCCACGACCCCGGCACCGCCATGCCCCCCATCGACGCGGACCCCGTCGCCGCTGGCTGGCGCGACCTCGGCCCCATCGACGGCGGTATCCGGGTCGAACGCGATCAGACCCTCGAAGAGCACTTCATCGACGACGAAACCGGCCCCATCGACGTCAGCCGCACCAGCGAATCGCTCATCGTCGAAGCGAGCCTCGTCGAACCCACCCTCACCAACCTCGGCGACGTGCTCAGCGGATCGACGCCCGCCACGGCCGCGGGCCCGCCGCCCATCGAAACCCTCGCGGGCTACCGCGGCGCCACCGTCGCCAAGCACGCCCTCCTCTTCCGCGCCAACTCGCCGGAAGGCCCCGGCCTGCGCGGACAGACCTACCTCCCCCGTGGCTACTTCGCCGGCGACCTCGGCATGGCCCACAAGACCGATGAGCACACAATCATCCCCGTCCAGTTTCGCGCCCTCGTCGATGAGGCCGCCTCCACCAGCGCCGAGCGCTTCGGCGTCACCGTCTACGAGACCCTCTGATGGCCAACCCCCTCGAAACCCTGCTCGACCTCGATGCCGGCCGCCTCCCATCCCTCATCTGCCGCCTCGATGGAGTGGATCACCCGCTCCGCCGTCCCGAGGCCCTCCCCCTCGCCGACGCCCTCCGCCTCGGCGACTGCATCGCACGCCTCACGACGCCCGCCCTCGCCGATGCCGCCGCCGGCGAGATCGTGCGCCTCATCGCACCACAACTCGAACCGCGCCAGCCTGACCTCGAACCCGGCCTGCCGCCGAGCCTGGAGCCGGGCTTGGAGCCGGGCTTGAAACGAAGCATCGTCGCCTTCTACCTCACCCATCTCGCCGACGCCGCCGAGCGTCTCGCGACCGTTGGCGGGGAGGGCACGATCGTCCCGCTCCCTTTTCCCCCCGCGACGCCGCACTCAGCTGCGCCCGCGTCGCCGCCGCCTACGGCCTCCGCCTCCGGGAGCAGCTAGCCATGCCGCTCGCCGAATGGGCCTGCTACGCCGCCGCACTTCCCGCCCTCGACGCTGACCAAACGCTGCGTCAGGCCGAGGCCGCCGCCATCCCCTGGATGCCTCCCGCCGACCGTCGGCGCACGCTGGCCCGCCTCCAGCACGCCCTAGGCGTTCCCGAGGCACCCGCCACCCCCCTCGATGGCCTCCCCATCCGCCGCGTCCGCACCAAGCACCCCAGCCCCCCCGAGATCACCACATGACCAGGATCGCCCCATGACCGAAATCGCAGAAGCCGTCCTCGTCCTCCGCACCGACGACACCGCCCTCGCCAGCGGCCTCGCCCGCGCCGAACGCCTCACCCTTGAAGCGCTCGGCCGTATCGAAGCCGTGACCGCCCGCGCCAACCTCACCATCGACAGGGCCGCCGTCGCAGCAATCGCCACCGCCGTCGCCGCCACCGATTCCCTTAGCTTCAGCGTCGGGACCCTCACCCGCACCGGCCTCAGCGCGGCGACGAGCGTCGGCGCCCTCAGCGTCAGCGTCGGGACCCTCACCCCCACCGGCCTCGGCGCGGCGACCAGCGTCGGAGCCCTCATCGCAGCGCTCAACAGCCTCGCTGCGACCGGTGTGGCCGCCGCTGCACGGATCGCGACCGCGGCCTCCACCGCCGCCAGCGCCGCCGCCAGTCTCGTCAGCCAAGCCGCCGCACTCCGCGCCTCCGCCCAAGCCCAAGCGAACGAATCAGCCCAAGCCAGCGACGACGCACCTCCCGCCCAAGTCCCCTTCCTCCACCGCGCCACCCGCACCTTTGCCGCCACCAACCAAGCCCGCGCCCTCAGCACCGCCCCACTCGTCGGCACACTCAACGTCACCGTCGAGCGCGAAAACCCGCGCGCCATCCAGCTCGGCGTCGAGCGCGCCCTGCAGGAGCTCGCCACCAGCGCCGCACTCGCCGGCTCGATCGACTGAAAGCGAACCACCCATGCAAGTCGAGTGGACCCCTGAGGGCCGATCCCCCATCCGCCTCGACCAGGACCCACGCTGGCGTCTGCTCCGCCTGGGTGGCCACGGCGCCCCCGACACCCAGCTCCAATCCCTCTCCACCCCCGCCCGCAATGAACGCTTGGTCCTCCACGCCGTCGCCCAGCCCCGCATCATCACCCTCACCTGCCGCATCCACGGCGCCACCCCCGCCGCCTTCCAGGCCAACCGCGCGACCCTCGCCGGCGCCTTCGCCCCCTGGCCCCACAATGGCTCCCGCGCGCGACCGGGCGTCCTCACCGTCACCCTGCCAGACGGCGGCTTGCGCGCTCTCCGCGCCCTGCCCCGCGAAGGCCTCGCCTGGCCATCCGGCAGCCAGCACGGCGACGCCACCGTCGACACCCTCGTCCTCGAAGCCCCCGATCCCTTCTGGTACGACCCCGTCCCCCTCACCGGCCAAACATCCCTCGGCGACCCCGGCAACCTCCGCTTCAACGCCACCGACGAACTCGCCTTCCCCGCCGGCTTCGGCAGCGAATTGCCCAGCGCCTCCGTCACCGTCACCAACCCCGGCGGCGTCCGCAGCTTCCCCGTCTTCACCGTGCCCGGCCCCGCCTTGAACCCCGCCTTCCGCCATGGCGCCACCGGCCACCTCGTCGCCTTCAACCTCACCGTCCCCCAGGGCCTCACCTTGGAAGTCACCCACGGCGCTCAGCCCGACGCCTCCGCCCTCGCACCCACCGCCACCCTCATCGACGATCTCGGCGGCCGCACCAACATCCTCGCCGCACTTCGCCCCGGCGCCCGCTTCTGGGCCCTCGCCCCCGGCGACAACACCGTCGTCTTCACCGCCGACCAAGCACCGGATCTCCCAACCGTCGGCCATCGCTTTTTCCGCCGTCACGTCGCCATCTGATCCAGCGCCGCTCAAGCCCCTTCCCATTCAGGAGAGACCATGGCCGAAGAATCCTTCCCCTACCAAGAGATCGCCACCGGCGACCGCACCGTCAGCGCTTCCATGTTCGCCAAACACATCGGCATGATGCGCAGCCGCGGTGTCGCCAGCGGCGTCGATCAAGAGCTCAAAGTCCAGGCCACGAGCCCCACCGCCCTGACCGTCGAGGTCCTCCCCGGCGCGGCCTACGTCGGCCTCACGGAACTCCGCGCCTACCGCAACACCCTCACCCAGCCGCTCACGATCTTCCCCTCCGACTTCAGCAACGCCCGCCACGACCTCGTCGTCCTCGACCTCAGCACCAGCACCAACCCCGACACACGCCGCGTCACCGTCCTCCTCATTCAAGGCCAGCCCGCCGCCACCCCCCTCGACCCGGTCCTCATCCAAACCGAGTCTCGCTACATGCTCCCCCTCGCCCGCATCGTCGTGCCCGCCAACGCCAACAGCATCACCAACAGCGACATCGTCGACCTCCGCGCCTTCTCCCAGCCGGTCAGCGGGGGCGCCCCCGACATCCCTCTCGCCGCCCTCCTGCAAAACATCCGCGACAATCGTGCCCTGATCTGCTTCAGCGACCTCACCGGCTTCATCTCCACCACCGACCCCTGGGACCTGGGCATGCAGGCCGCTACCAGCGGCTCCGCCGCCATCTTCAGCGCCCCCACCGACATCGGTGGGGGCCAGGTCAGCCTCAAGACGGGCACCACCTTCAACAGCCAGGCCTACGTCGGCACCCTCTCCCGCGCCAGCATCGATGTCACGCGCAACCCCTACTTCGCCTGCCGCCTCAAGCCGGACGCCGGGGGCAGCACCCTCTTCACGCAGGGCTGGGGCTGGAACTCCCAGACCAACCCCGGCAACTACATCCTCTTCGTCTGGCACCGGGCCATCTTCCGCAGCAGCACCACCGGCAACCTCTTCGCCGTCACCAGCAACGGCGCCACCGAGACGACGACCGATCTCGGCGCCGTCTACACCCTCGGCGACGAGGCCACCTTCGAGATCGAATCCACGGACGGCGGGACGACCTGGCTCTTCCGCATCGATGGCGTCGTCGTCGCCACCCACACCACCGATGTCCCCACCATCAACCTCTATACGACGGTCGGCATCCAAAACAACACCATCGGCGGCACCGACCATCGCATCGACAACCTCGACTTCGTCTACAGCCACCAAGACAGGAGCTAAGCCATCCGTAGCAAGCTGACCCCGGAGGCGAGCTTCACCGGGAGGCGAGCTTTCCACGAGCCGACCAAACGAACACGAGCCGACCACACAAACACGAGCCGACCAAACGAACACGAGCGGAGCGAAGAGCTAATGCGTAGCGAGCTTTCCACGAGCGGAGCGAAGAGCTAATGCCCTTCATTCGCACCACCGTCCCCTTCAACGAAGCCGCGCGCGGTCGCGTCCTCCGCGGCCTCGTCCGCCCCAACGGCCGCGACGACCTCCTCCTCGCTGAGACCGACGACGTGCGCCCCGGCGACGAAGTCTTGGACCCCGACACCTTTCACGCCCAGCGCCAAGCCATCATCGACGCCAACGGCGTCGCCCCCGAGTTCCCCCTTCCCCTTCCCGATCCCGTCCTCGAACAGATCCTGGACCTCCTCGATCAGCCCGACCCCAACCTCAACACCGCCGACCTCAAAGCCCTCACCCTCCTCGCCCTCCGCTGGCTCTTCCGCGACCCGCTCGCTGTCCGCCGCGACCAAACCCCATGACCGTCCAACCCCAGATCCCCAATCCCCAGACTGACGTCACCCTCTTCCATCGCGCCGCCGGCGGCGAACTCATCGCCGTCCGCCCTTTCGTCCGACTCCAGTGGACCCGTTCCTTCGTCGCCTCTGGGACCTTTCGACTCGAAACCACCGTCGACCACGGCGCCGAGATCCAGTGTGGCGACAGCCTCGACATCGAGCTCGCTGGCCGCCGCGACTTCACCGGCATCGTCCAGCACCGCACCCTCGTGGATCGCGCCGGCGCACCTCCGCTCGTCACCATCGAAGGCCTCGATCTCACCTGGTGGCTCCACCAGCGCGTCATCGTGCCTCCCCCCACCGTCTCGCATGACGAACAGATCGCCGTCCCCGCCGAATCCGCCATCCACCACTACATCCAGGACCACCTCCTCAGCCCCACCGACGCCCTGCGCACCATCCCCCAGCCGGCCACTCTGGATCCCCTCCACGACCCGCCCCTGGGCCCCAACCTCAGCGTCCGTGCCCGCTACATCAACCTCGCCCGTCAGGTGCAGCGCCTCGCCACCCAGGCCGGCCTCGGCCTCGAGGCCTCCCGCGACGACGACGGCCTCATGCACTTCGCCGTCCGCACCCCCAGCGATCACGGCGCCGCCTCCGCGCAGCCCGTCCGCTTCACATCCCATGACGGCCTCATCGCGCGCCTCGCCTACGTCGAAAGTGCCATCCGCACCCGCAACGCCGTCTACGTCCTCGGCGCCGGTGACGCCGAGAATCGCCTCGTCGAACTCGTCACCGACGACACCGACATCGCCCTCCGCCACCGCCGGGAACTCGCCC
>JAPUIR010000127.1 GCA_027296805.1 Chloroflexota bacterium
TTGCCGTCGCGGACGCTGACGACGGTTGCCGTGGCGCCCGGCTGCAGCGGTTCGCCGCCGTCGCTCTTGGCGACCGTCTCCGCGTACGCGCCGAACTCCATCCAGGGCGTCATGGCTTCGGGCGTCGGGGGCTCGTCGCTCTCCTCGGCGTAGAGCAGAAACATGTATCGCATGGCGGCATCCTTCCTTGAGGGGCGAATTCGGTGCTCGCCCGTACCCTGATGACGAACGGGGGCCTTCGGGATGGACAGCCGGAAGCCGCATGCTATACAGCCTCCGTCGACCGATCCGCCTGGGAGGCGACACGCGAAAGGGAGCAAACATGTTCGAAGCCGTGGACCACGTCGTGATCTCGGTCAGCGATCTGGATGAGGGCATCGCGCAGTACGAGACGATCCTGGGGATGGCGGTTAGTCGAACGGGGGAGCCGGAGGGCGCAGGCTTCAAGAACGCCTTCTTCGATTTCGCCGCCAGCTCTGTGGAGCTGGTCTGCCCGACCAACGAGGACGGCCCGGTTGGCAAGCACCTGGGGCGAACCGGGGGCGGCATGTACCTGATGGCGCTGCGCGTGGACGACGTCGAAGCGACCGTGAGTGAGATGCGCGGCCGGGGGGTGCCACTGATCGGCGACCCAGGGGAAGGAAACCCGATCACGGGGCAGGTCTTCGTGCATCCCAAAGCCGCCGGCGGGGTCCTGGTCCAGATCACGGCCGGGACGCAGTAAGGCCGGAGACGCCCGCCGCGCGCCGACACGCGAGCCCGCCTACGCTGTTGGCAAGCCGGATCAGGCGGGAGACAGTGATGGACGTCCTGGACGCGATCCATGCACGACGTACGGTCGGGACCTTCTCGGACCGGCCCGTCGGGCGCGATGTCGTCGCCCGCTTGATCGACGCCGCCGCCCGCGCCCCCAACCACCACGAGACGCGGCCCTGGCACTTCTCCGTGCTCGCGGGGGAGGCACGGCGGGAGATGGCCGACGCCGTGGCGGCATCGCTGAGCGACGCGCCGGGCGCGGCCCGCGCGGCAAAGCAGAAGCTGCTGCGTGCGCCGGTGGTCGTGGTGGTGGCGCAGCGCCGCGGGAGCGACGATCCCACCATCGATCTTGAGGACTACGCCGCCTGCTGCTGCGCGACCCAGAACCTGCTGCTCGCCGCGCAGGCGGAGGGGTTGGACGCGAAGTGGAGCACCGGCAAGCTTGCGACCTATCCGGCGGCCAAGGCCCACCTGGGCCTCGACCCAGAGGACCGGATCGTGGCCTACGTCTATCTGGGACAGCGGTCGGCGAAGGGCCCAGCGCCACGCGAGGAAGCGGAAGCAGCCGTCGAGTGGCGTGGCTTCGACGATTAGCGGCGTGGTTCGTTCTGCCGGCTTAATCCACCTGCGCTGAGGAGGCCGTCGATCCGGCGTCGGCCACGACGGCCCCACCCGCCACGCCTTCGTGGTCGATCGGCCCCGCGCGTTGGTGGGCGCGCAGCCACAAGCCACCGGTCAGGGTCGCCATCACGGCGAGCGCGGCAGCCGCCACCGCGAACGTCGTATTCAGGCTGACCTCGTCGGCGGTGAATCCGATCAGCGGCAGCATGGGGACCACCAGCAGAGCGAACCCCATGTGGTTCAGTGAGAGCACCGTGGCGCGCTGGTCGGACGGCACACGCCGGTTGATGTAGCCCTCGACCAGGGGCAGGGCACCGGCACGCACGAAGCCCACGAACATGAAGAAGCCCACGGCGCCAAGGCTGTTGATCGCGGCAAGGCCCACGTAGCCGACGATGGCGAGGATCGGCAGCGACACCAGCGCTCGTGCCTCGCCGACACGCAGTACCCACCAGAACGCTCCCATCGCGCCCAGCACGGCCGCCACGCGGACCGGGACCTGCAGCGCCGAGAAACCCAGTCCGACACCGACGTCGTGGGAGAGGAGGAACGGTTGGAGGAGATACTCCGAGGTCATGGTCCCGGCCAGGAGCACGGCCATGAAGGGGAGCACGTACATCACCGCCGGACGTTCGCGCACGGTGGCAAGCGCCATCGAGAACGTGCGGCGGTAGGAGAGCCGTTGCGCGTGCTCCCAGCGCGGTGGCTCACGCAGGGTGAAGGCGACCAAGAGGGCGGCGCCGGACGCGGCTGGACCAAGGAAGATCGGTACGCGGATGTCGGTGGCGCTGGCGATGGGCGCGCCGATCAGGGTCGCCGCGACGAGCGCGACCGAGCGGACCGCGAAGGTTCTGCCGGCCATCTTCTCGAAGTCGTGTTCGCGGCCGTCCGCTTTGAGGGAATCGTGCAGCAAGGCGCTGTCCGCGCCGGTGACCAAGGTGAATGAGATGGCCCAGAGCACCCACGAGACCATGATCAGCGAGAACGACTCTGCCAGCCCGAACGCGACCATCGCGGCGGCGTACATGAGGGCACCTGCCCGCAGCGACCAGACCCGCCCCCAGCGGTCGGCGACGGCGCCCGCGGGCACCTGGCCGAAGGCGACGATGATCCAGAACGGCACGCCGATCAGCGTGATCTTGGAGAACGAAAACCCTTGCTCTTCGAGCAGATAGACGATCCAGATCGGCATCCAGAGCTGGAAGTCGAAGAGGAAGTAGAAGAGCTGATATTTGCGGACGTTGCCCCGATAGGCATGCGTGGCGGGGGCGGAGGACCCGGGGCTCGATCGCTCAGACATCGCCGTCCAGTCTCAGGCTGCGCGAGGGACAACGCGCCTCACCCTAGCTGGTTCAGCCCTTGGAGGGGTCGCCCACGTCGAGTGCTAGTCGCGGATGCGGGCCCGGAAGGGCGTCACCGCGCCGGTCTCCAGATCGAAGCGATAGCGCCACTGCTTGAGGAGGTCCAAACCGTAGAGATGGATCGCCACGGTCTTGCCGGACGGAATCTCGACCGAGTGGATGTCCGCCGGCGGATCGGGCAAGAACGTCGTCTCGCCCGCGCGCACCCGGCTTGGATCGATCGCCTCCAGCGTCGCCTGCCAGGGCGTGCGGCCATCGTCGACGCGGGCGTAGTTGTGATTCAGTTCCTCGCCCGCGATCACGCCCTCCATCGCCCAGCCGTTGTGGTTGTGGATCGGTGCGCTGCCACCTGCCGGCCAGACGACCGCCAACACGGTGAGTTCTTGCGAGCGATGGATCACGAAGCCCTTGTCGGGGCTGGGCGTGTCCACACCCTCGAAGTCGGTTAGGCAGTCCGGCCGGGCGATAATTCGCTCCAGCGGATCGGCCAGGGCGCTCACGGTGGCGTCAGAGTTAGTCCCGGCCGCGACGAGCGTGCGCGCCTCCTGGACGAACGCTTCGAGTGTGTAGGTGGATGTCGTCATGGCCTGCTCCCAACCCCCTGCTACTTGATCGACCCCGCCACCTCGTCGATTGCGGCAATCGCCTCGTCCAGCCGATCCCGCTGACGCTCCGGCGGGTCCAGCGCGCGCAACGCGGCTAGTTCCTTGCGGGCCGCCAGCAGCGACGCATTGGTCTGTACGCGCTGGTTCTCATCGTCCACGACCCAAGGCGCGTTGGCGCGCCAGGCCGCGACCCGCTGCGCCCAGGCGGGACGCGTACCGCGCAGCGAAACGAGGCCCTCGGGCGTGAGGTAGAGCTCGCCGTCGTGGTTGAGCAGCAGGCGGCGGTCGGCGAGGCTCGCCACAGTCGCGCTGATCTCGCGCGCGCTGAACGACTTCTCCAGCGCTTCGATCAGATCCGATGTCGCGACGGGGAGCTGGAAATCGCCCACCACGCCGGCGCGATCGGGGCCCTCGATCACGTAGCTCACGATGACTTGTTCCAGCGGGTCCAGGGTGGAACGTCCGTGCACCTGCCGCAGCCGCCGGCCGCCGGCGGTGCGTTGCGTGGCGCGGGATCGT
>JAPUIR010000128.1 GCA_027296805.1 Chloroflexota bacterium
CGCTGTCCAGGTCGCCGGCGATGTCCCAGCCGATGGGCTGGTCGCCGTAGGCGGCGTCGGAGAGGAGTTGAAAGGCACGCTGGCCGGGTTCGTCGTGGGAGCGGCGAATCTCCTGCTGGATCACCGAGCGCTCACGCTCGATCTCGTCGGGGGTGAGCAGCGAGCGCTGGACACTGTCGGAGAGAATGTCGAAGGCGAGGTCGAGGCGGTCGTAGGGCACCCGGTTCCAAAAACAAGTCAACTCCTTGGTGGTGAAGGCGTTGAGCGTGCCCCCCGCGCCTTCGATCTCGGCGCTGATGTCGGCCGCCAAGGGTCGTTTCTCGGTGCCCTTGAAGAGCATGTGCTCCAGATAGTGCGACAGCCCCAAGGTCGCTCTGGCCTCCGAGCGGCTGCCGACGCCCACATACATGGCGAGGGAAGCCGCTTGGGAATGCGGCATCGGAGTGACGACGACGCGAAGGCCGTTTTCCAGGGTGCGCGCTGTCCAAGTGATCGCTTGCATCGTCATCTCGGCTTCCCCGCAGCATCCCAGCGGTGCCGGTCGCGGGGTGAGAGGAGCCTACCATCCCGGCCCGTTGGCGTAGGCTCGCTGCGTGGCCCGCCAATTCATCGACGCCCGCTATGAGTGGAACTGGAGCTCCCTCGTGGGCAGCGCGCAGGGGCTGCTGCGGCACCATGGTCTTCCCGCGCAGGCGGACTGGGTGAGCGCCGTGATCGGGGATGCCTTCCGCGTCAACGCGGCCAGCGCGATCGACGCCGAGCCTGCTTTTCAGCGCTCGGGCTACCCGCGGCGCTCGCTCAGTGATCTCCGCGAGTCGCTTGCTGTCTTGGGGCTCAGCGCCCGGGTCCACACGCGGGATCTCACCAGGCAGCGGCCGCCTTGGTTTTTGCAACGCCGACTGCGGATCTCGCTCAACGCCGGCCGGCCGGTCGTCGCCTTTGGCGCGGGTGTGGCGCTGGGTGAGGAGCGGAGGGAGTTCGGGCTGATCGTCGGCTATGACGACGATCGCGCCGCCTACCGCATCGATGGGCCGCTGACGAGGGAGGTCGGCCCCTGGCTACCGTACGACGAACTGGGCGGCGCCCCCAATGCGACAGAGCGCTGGCTGGCGGTGATCACGGCCAGCGCCGCGATTCCCAAGCCGGAGCGTGCGACGGCCCTCGCGCGCAGCGCGGCTCTTGCCGCGAAGGGATCGAGGGCGCTGGCGCGCTGGCTGGCGGTCCTGGAGGGGGAGGCGGAGATCGATGCGCAGCGCCACGCCTTCTGGGTACAGGCGTTCGTCGCCGCGCGTGGGGAGGCGGCCCACTTCTGGCGTCGGGTGGCGGAGACCGAGCCCGCACTCAGGCCGGTCGCCGACGGCTTTGGAGAGCTTGCGGTCTCCCTCTCCCGCTTCGCCACGCTGTACCCCTACCCCGCGGGTGGGGACGTCGTGAGCCCTGCGGGGCGGTCGGTGGGCGCGCTCGCCCTGGATCGGGCGATCACGATCGAAGAAGCGGCCCTTGCTACGCTTGGCGCGCTTTCGTTGCCCTCGCGTCTCCCCCTTCCACCGCCGGACGCAGCCGGCTCCGGGGACAGCTCAGGATCGAGGTAGGCATGGCCGTCCACTTCAAGATGTTTCCTATCCTCGCCAACCTCTCCCAGAGCAAGCAGGGGGAGCAGGACGTGGACTGGTTCGAGGGCATGACGCCGCAACACCTGATCGATCGGGAAGGCTTCCCGGAGCAGGACCAAGAAGCGATCGCGGTTGTGCTGAACGACGCGCAGGCGCGCAAGGACACGGTGCTGGCGGACGGGGATCGGGTGGAGTTTCTGGTCAACATCGCGGGCGGCTGAGGGAACAGGGCTGCTCGCGCTGAGCGAACGGGGCGCTCGCGCTGGGCGAGCGTCGGCTGCGACACTCGATCTGAGCGTGCGTTGTCGTTATCCGGCCCGCTTCGTTGACACCCTCTCGGGGGCCCTCATACGATGCCGAAGAACTTATGAGCGGCCGCGCGGTCTCGGCCTTGCGCGGACGCGAACACGGTTCAGCGGGGTAGATGCCGAAGTTCATCTTCATCACGGGCGGCGTCGTCAGCTCTGTCGGCAAGGGCATCACGACCGCCTCCGTCGCGAAGCTGCTCAAGTCCCGCGGCCTCAAAGTCAACGTTCAGAAGCTCGATCCGTATCTCAACGTGGATCCCGGCACGATGTCGCCGCTTCAGCATGGCGAGGTGTTCGTCACGCCGGACGGCGCGGAGACGGACTTGGACCTGGGTCACTATGAGCGCTTCTTGGATCAGGACCTGTCCGGGGCGTCGTCGGTCTCGATGGGGCAGATCCACCAGGCCGTGATCGAGCAGGAGCGCCGGGGCGACTTCCTGGGCGGCACGATCCAGACGGTGCCCCACATCACGAACGAGATCAAGAAGCGGGTCATTGGGCTGGCGGATGACTCCGGCGTGGATGTCCTCATCATTGAGGTGGGCGGCACCGTGGGTGACATTGAGGGCCAGCCGTTCCTGGAGGCGATCCGCCAGATCCGGGCGGACCGGCCCCGCGATGCCACCCTCTCCATCCATGTCACGCTCTTGCCCTATCTGCGGGCGACGCGCGAGCTGAAGACGAAACCGACGCAACACTCGGTGCGGGAGTTGCGCTCCATGGGCATCCAGCCCGACATCATCATCGCGCGCACGGAGCAACCGGTGGACGAGTCGATCAAGACGAAGATCGCGCTGTTCTGCGATGTCGACCGTGAGGCCGTGATCCCGCTGGAGACCGCGCCCAGCATCTACCAGGTGCCCGAGATCCTGGACGATGCGGGCGTCACCAACCTCATCGTCGAGCGGCTGGCGCTGCCCGCCGCCGACCGCGATCTGAAGGACTGGCGAATCTGGGTGCAGCGGCTACGCAATCCCTCGCGCCATGTCACGGTGGCGGTGGTGGGCAAGTACATGGAATTGCACGATTCGTATCTCTCGGTGAAGGAGGCGCTGATCCACGCGGGCGTGGAGCACGGCGCGCAGATCGATCTGCGCTGGGTGCAGTCGAGTGGTTTGGAGGAGCGCGACTTCGAGCAGGAGCTGGGGGGTGTGCATGGGTTGATCGTGCCGGGTGGCTTCGGCGAGCGTGGATTCGAGGGCGAGCTGGTCGCGGCGCAACACGCGCGCGAACAGGGCATTCCCTATCTTGGCCTTTGTCGCGGCATGCAGCAGATGGTGATCGAATTCGCCCGCAATGTGATGGGTTGGGAGGATGCGACCTCGACCGAGTTCGATCCCGAGACCTTGCACCCGGTGATCTCGTTGCTCGAAGAGCAAAAGGGCATCGAGAACAAAGGCGGCACGATGCGGCTGGGCCACTACGCGTGCAACCTCCGTGCCCCCAGCAAGGCAGCCGCCGCGTACGAGAATGACCTGGTCAATGAGCGGCACCGTCATCGTTGGGAGTTCAACAACCGCTTCCGCGATGAGCTGGAGGCGGCGGGCATGATCGCGAGCGGCACCTCACCCGACGGCTCCCTGGTGGAGATCTGCGAACTGCGGGATCACCCCTTCATGATGGGCTCGCAATTCCACCCAGAGCTGCGCTCGCGCCCGGGCCGCCCCCACCCGCTGTTCGCCGCGTTCATGGCCGCCAGTGTCGCGCGGCTGGACGGCGAGCCGGCGGCGTCGGAGCCGGTGCGGTCCTAGGACGGCCGGGCGTGTCCGAAGACGAAGCCTTTCGCCTGGTGCACATGCTCTCGCTGTTCGTTCTGCTGGCAGGGGTGGGCAGCACGATGCTGCCGCTCTATCGGACCTGGAACAGCAGTGACGTCAACGCCCAGGTCTTCGCCTTCCGCGAGGCGGGGCGGAATCAGGCAGGCATCCTGCTTCCCGGCGTCGTCCTGACCGGCGTGACCGGATTGATCTGGGCGATCAGCGCCGATCATCTGGACCCCGTGGAGACCGGCTGGCTCCTCACCGTGGAGCTGATCTACCTCGTTGTCCTCTTCGTCTGTATCCCGGCGATGGCGGCGGGGTTGCGCCGGGCGCGGTTGCTCGCGCTGCAGTCGCAGAAGAGCGGCGAAATCAGCGACGAGTTACGTGAAACGATCGCTGACAGAGGGCCCCTTGTGTTCGGTACGCTGCTCCTGATCCTGATCGTGGTCATGACCGCGCTGGCCGTGACCAAGCCGTACTAGCTCACGCCGGAGGGACCAAGCCATGCGGATCTTTCTTGACACGGCCAACGTCGACGAGATTCGGGAGGCGGTCCGCTGGGGCGTCTGCGATGGGGTGACGACGAACCCCACCCTGTTCGCGAAAGAGAGTGGCGACGGCGTCACCTACCGCGAGCGCATCCTAGAGATCGCCGAGATCGTGGACGGGCCCATCTCCGCCGAGTGCGTCAGCCGCAGCGCCGACGAGTTGGTGGTGGAGGCGCGCGAGCTTGCCTCCTGGCATCCCAACGTG
>JAPUIR010000129.1 GCA_027296805.1 Chloroflexota bacterium
GAGCCGAGCAGCCCGACGGCGCGCGGGCCGTGCTCCGCGATGATGGCGGCGAGCTTGGTGCTGGCGTCGCTGAGGACGGCGTCGGAGGTGGCGTTGAAGGCATCCTGGCCACGACCGAGGCGGCCGGTGGGCAGGCGGTCCTTGTCACGGACCTGGTCGTAGCCGAAGCGCCCGCGGACGCAGATCTGGTCGCGGCTGACGTCGTTGCCCGCGCTGGGGCGGACCTGGATGCCGCGCCCGTCCTTGACGCCCATCTGGATGGTGCAACCCAGCGCGCACTCGGTGCAGGTGGTGTTGACCCAGGCGTCGGGCCGGGCGACCCACTTGTTGGGCGCCTCCATCAGCGTGGCGGTGGGGCAGACATCGATGCAGCTGCCGCAGAAGTCGCAGTTGGACTCGTCGATCGTGCCGCCGGAGCCGAAAGCGATGCGTGTCGAGAAGCCGCGGCCCGCGAGGCTGATCGCGGTCGTGTGGCGGAGGTCGTCGCAGGCGCGGACGCAGCGCGTGCAGATGATGCACATCTGGGGGTCGAACTCGAGGAAGGGGTTGTTGCGGTCGGCCTCGGGCTGCTCCCACTGGTAGAAGGAGCGCACCTCATCGAGGTAGGGCTCGATGTTGGCGCGGCCGACGTCGGCCACGTCCGACGCGGTTTGGAGTTCGCAGCGGTAGTTCTTGGAGCAGGTGACGCAGCGGTGCGTGACGACGTTGTCGCGCAGGCAGAGGTCGCCGGTGCGGCAGTGCTTGACGCGATGACAGGTGAGGCAGCGGTCGCTGTGGTTGGCGAGGATGAGCGCCATCACCTGCTGGCGCATCTCGACGACGGCTTCGGTCTCGGTGCGGACGGCCATGCCGTCCTGGACCAGGGTGGTGCAGGCGAGCGGGAGGCCGCGCATGCCTTCGATCTCGACAACGCAGGTGCGGCACCCGGCGTAGGGCGGGAGCCCATCGATGTAGCAGAGGTTGGAGAGGTAGAAGCCGAGTTCCTTGACGACCTCCACCAAGGGACGCCCCGCTTCGACGTCGAACTGCTGACCGTTGACGCTGATGGTGACCATGGGCCTCGTTGCTAGTGGTGCTGGCGCTCAGACGGCGCGTGCACCGTCTGCCGGATCGCCTTCTGGCCGTTCGGGTAGACCCAGTCGTGCTTCTCGAGATACTCGTTCGCCTGCCCGATCAGGCGATCCTTGTCGACGTAGAGCTCGGTGGGGTCGGTCACGACGTTGGTGTACGAGCCGCCCACTTGGATCGCTTCGTAGGGGCAGGCCTCGGCGCAGAGGCCGCAGTACATGCAAAGCCGGAAGTCGATCTCGTAGCGCTTGACGAGATAGGAGCCGTCCTCACGGGGGTCGGTTTCGACCAGGATGCAGCCGTCGGGGCAGGCCTGCGCGCAGGTGCTGCAGCCGGTGCAGCGCTCCACGAACCAGACCAGGTTGGTCCGCGCCCTGGGCGGGATGTCCCGCTCCTCCTCCGGGAACTGGACGGTGATCGGCGGACGACGCAGGTGCTTGAGCGTCGTCAGCATGCCCTTCGCCATGGCAAGGCCGTAGGCCACTAGCGCACCTCCCGCAGGCCGGAGCTAGAGGAGCCAGGCTGGGCGGAGAAGAAGTTCTCGTCGTTGGGCAGGGCACCGGTGACGGAGTCGCGCGGTTGGCCGTCCTGCGCGAGGTAGGGCGGGAAGAGCGATTCCAGCTCGCGACGGATGGGGTCGCCTTCGGGCAGCATGGTGGAGAAGTCGCCGGTTGGTTCGGGTCGGCGTCGACCGCCGGCGGCGCGTTCGTCTTCGATCACGTCCTGCAGCAGCATGAGGCCCGCCAGCAGCGACTCGGGCCGGGGCGGGCAGCCCGGCACGTAGACATCGACCGGGATCACGTTGTTGACGCCGGGCAAGGTGCTGTAGCCGTGGGCGAAGGGCCCACCGATGTTGCTGCAGGAGCCCATCGAGATGACCCACTTGGGCTCGGCCATCTGGAGGTAGATGCGACGCACGGCCGGGGCCATCTTCCAGGTCACGGTGCCCGCGACGATCATCATGTCGGCCTGGCGGGGTGAGGCGCGGAAGACCTCCGCGCCGAAGCGGGCGAGGTCGTAGCGGGCGTTGGCGGTCGCGATCATCTCGATCGCGCAGCAGGCCAGGCCGAACATGGCGGGCCAGAGCGACGAGCGCCGCGCCCAGGAGAAGACTTTGTCGACCTGGGTGATGAGAAGTTGGCTGCGCAGGTCCGACTCGATGTCCGTGACGTCGGATTGGAGGATGGGGATCGTGGCGTCGGGTTGCACGACCATGCCAGTCCTCGGCCTTCCAGGAAGCTCCGCGCGAACCGCCCTCGTGGCGGATACCGCGTGTGAGGATGCAGCGCATCGCTAGGGTAGCGCGCCTCGTGAATTTTGCCACAAGACGAAGCGCACTCAGGATACCGAACCGGCGGCTGGCGGACCAGGTGAGCTGTCTAGACGGGGGAGAGGGCCCGCAGCCGCTCGATGATGGCGGGCAGAGCGCCGGCCGTCCGTTCGATCTGGGCGCTGTCGTTGTCGGTGCCGACGGTGAAGCGAACGGCGCCGTGCGCGAGTTGTTCTTCGACGCCCATCGCGAGCAGGACGTGGCTGGCCTCGACGGAGTCCGCGGAGCAGGCCGAGCCGGAGCTGGCGGCGATGCCGTCCAGATCGAGCTGCAGGAGAATGCTCTCCCCCTCGACCCCCTCGAAGCAGACGGAGAGATTGTTGGAGAGGCGGCGGGCGAAGTCGTCGGGTCCGTTGAGGTGAAGGCCGCCGATGCCCTCACGCATCTCACGCCAGAGGCTGTCGCGGAGGTGGCTCTGGTGGGCGTTGCGGGCGTCGAACTCTTGGTAGGCGAGCTGGAGCGCGGTGCTAAGGGCGACGGCTCCGGCGACGTTCTCCGTGCCCGCGCGGCGGTCGCGCTCCTGGCCGCCGCCCACGATCTGGGGCAGTAGCGCCGAGCGGCTCCGCACGTAGAGGGCGCCGACGCCCTTCGGTCCGTAGATCTTGTGTGCGGTCAGCGAGAGGAGGTCAACGCCGAGGACGTCGGGGCGGATGTCGGTGGCGCCCGCCGCTTGGACGGCGTCGGTGTGGACCAGAGTGCGCGGGTTGCGCTCCTTGACGGCCCGAGCGATCTCGGCGATGGGCTCGATGGTCCCGACTTCGTTGTTGGCGGTCATGATTGAGACGAGGACGGTATCGTCGCGGACCGCCTCCTGGACCTGGGCCGGGTCGACGAAGCCGTGGCGGTCGACGTCGAGGACGGTGACCTCAGAGCCGGCCTCCTCGAGCGCCTCCATGGTGTGCAGGACGGCGTGGTGTTCCAGGGCCGAGGTGACGAGGTGTTTGCCGGCGTGCGCGCGCGCCGCGGCGACCCCGCGGATGGCGAGGTTGTCCGCTTCCGTGCCGCCGGAGGTGAAGACGATTTCTTTGGGCGAGCACTCCAAGACGCCGGCGATGGTGTCGCGGGCGATGTCGAGGCCTTTGCGGGCGGCCTGCGCCTCGCGATAGATGCCGGACGGGTTGCCCCAGAGGCCGTCGAAATAGGGCAGCATCGCTTCCACAACGCGCGGATCGACCGGCGTCGTGGCGGCATGGTCCAGGTAGACGCGGCTTGCCACGGGCTGCTCCTACGACCGAACGGCGGCGATCGCCGTCGATCTCCTTTACGATAGGCGAAGCGGACCCTCTGCCGGGCACTCCAGATGTGAAGTGGACTGCCAGACACCATCTGTGGAGGAGTCTCTAGATTGCTGGGGCGTGGAGGGGATATACTGCTCTTGACCGTTTTTACGGGAACAAGCTAAAAAAGTCTCGCGAGCGCGGACTTGCGGACTCAGAGGGGGGCAACGCATGGCGTTTGAACTGACAACGGTGCTGGACGTCACGGACCTGGCCGCCGACAAGGCGAAGTTGATGCTCAAGGAAAAGGGCTTCGAGGACGGCGCGCTGCGCGTCTTCGTGGTCAGTGGTGGTTGCAGCGGCTATCAGTACGGGATGGCACTGGCGACCGAGGCTGAGGAGGGCGACGAGGTCATCGAGAAGAACGGCGTTCGCTTCCTCGTCGACCAGGAGAGCCGTCCGCTTCTGGCCGGCGCTCGCGTGGATTACATCGACGATGTGATGAAGCAGGGCTTCTCAATCAACAACCCGAACGCGGTCAGCTCTTGCGCCTGCGGTACCTCCTTCGACACGGCCGACAAGGCCGGTGCGAGCCAGGCTCGCTCCTGCTGCTAGCCCCTCACGACGCACAACATCCACGACCCGTCTGCGAAGGCGGGTCGTGTACGTTAACGGCCCGCGCGTCTGCCGAACTCGAGGCCGCTGAAGACCTTGAGGCCGCTGAGAAGACAAGCCCTTCGCGAGGCAGCGGCCCGATTGGGCTGCGTGAGACGACAGGTGCAGCATGGCTGACTCGCCGACTCCGGCGTCGACCAACAAGGCCGTCGACTACCGCTTCCGCTCGATGATCGATCGGGGGGAGTGGGTCGTGTCGGTGGAGGTGGACCCGCCCAAGGCGATGGACCTGGAGCGGGGCGTGCGGATCGTGGAGCGGCTGCGGGAGGCGGGGGTCGACTGCATCGATGCGGGCGATAGCCCCATGGCCAGCGTGCGCATGAACCCGGTGATGTTCTCCGCCGCGATCCAGCAGCGGACCGGGGTGGAGTCGATCATCCACTACACGTCGCGCGATCGAAATTTGATGGCGCTGCAGGCCGATCTGATGGGCGCGAGCGTGGTGGGTATCCGCTCGATGATCGCGCTCTCAGGCGACCCGCCCAGTCTGGGCCAGTACGCGGACGCGAGCGCGGTCTGGGACGTGCGCGCCGACGGCCTGATCGAGATCGTCGCTGGGTTGAACCGTGGCGTGGACTCGGCGGGCAACGAGGTGGGCGCGAGTACGGACTTCACGATCATCACCTCGGCCAACCCGAATGCGGAGGATCTCGACGCGGAGATGGCCAAGATGCAGATGCGGGCCGATCGGGGTGCGCACGCCTTCTTCACGCAGAACTGCTTCAACGTGGAGCAGACGGAGCGCTTTCTGGAGCGGGCGGAGGCGGTGGGGCGTCCGGTGGTGCTGGGGGTGATGCCGCTGGCGAGCGCTCGGAATGCGCAGTTCATGGCCACCCAGGTGCCGGGCGTGACCGTGCCGGACGGCATTCTGCAACGGATGGAGGCGGCGGGCGACGGGGCGGCTGAGGAGGGGTTGGCGATCGCGCGGGAATACATCGAAGCGACGCGCGCGGGCTGCGCGGGGGTCTATCTGGTGCCGGCGCTGGGGCGCTTCCAGGGGGTGACGCAGTTGGTGTCGGAGTTGAAGCGACAGAGCTGACATCGCTGGAGGCGGGAATGGCCGGCCCGTTCGACCGCTTGCGCGGCCCGCAGTCGCCGATTTCGTGGCGACGATTCGACGCGGCGAGCTTTGCTGAGGCCCAGTCGGAAGAGCGCCTGATCTTGCTGCTGATCGTGGCGCCGTGGGGCCCCTACAGTCAGCGGCTCTTGGAGCGCCTGTCGCGCGACGCGAGCAGTCAGCAGGCGATCGAGCGTGGCTACGTCGCGCTGCTGGTTGATTCCGACGATGCCCCGGCCATCCACACGCGCTACAGCGGAGGCGGCTGGCCGACGATCGCCGTGCTGACGGCGAGGGGGGATCCGCTCTGGCGTGGCACCCAGATCGACGAGACGCGGTTCGCCCCGTTCCTGCGCTCGTGGCTGAATGGGGCGCGGAGTGATGTCGGAGTGCCAGCAAGCGCCCTACCGCCGGCCAAGGTCGAAGGGGGTGCAGCCGAGGCCGGCGCGCGAGTCCTGGCGGCCACTGTGGCGGCGTTCGATCGCGATACGGCGATGTTCCGGCTCGAGGTGGGCGGCGGTCCCCGCTTCCCGCAGCTCGACGCGATCGATCTGCTGCTCGACGTGGACGAT
>JAPUIR010000013.1 GCA_027296805.1 Chloroflexota bacterium
CGTCCTCCCAATCATCGAACGGGGGACGGGAGCCGAAGCGCTCGATCGCCGCGGCGGCGCTGGCGAAGGTTGCGCGCCGGTTGGCGGCCTGCTCGGCCATGACGTTGGTGCTGGTAGGCGAATCGTCGGGCGGGGCGAGGATAGGCTCCACGGCGACGATGCGGCTGACGAGGTCGGGCCTGCGAGCGGCGGCGATCAACAGCTCGCTGGCACCACCGCTATGGCCCGCGAGATAGACGCCGCTGAGCCCCAGGACGTCCAGCGCAGCGACAAGATCGGCCGCGAAGAAGTCGAATGCATAGCCCGACAGGCCCTCAGCGGGCGGCTCAGGCTTGCTGCTGCGACCGTGGCCACGTCGGTCGAAGGCGTACACGTCATAACGGTCAGCCAGCTGTTCCGCCGTTCGACGCCAAACCATGCCACAGAACCCGGTGGCGTGCGCGAGCAGCAGGGGCGGTTTGGGATCGGCGTCGCTGCCCCAGCGGGCGTAGTGGAAGCGGAGGCCGTTAGCTTCGAGGTCGTGGAAAGTCACTGGCATCAGGCGGGAGCGTACGGGCGGGGGTCGAGAGCGACAAGCGCGTCAGCGACGTTCCCGGCGGTGCGGACGGTCGGAGCGGCCCAGCCCGGGCTGAGAGGTGGCGCCGTCGGGGAAGAGCATGTCGTAGGCGCTGCGGAAGGTCTTGGCCGAGACCGTGACGCGCACCTCGAACTGCTCCTTGTCGCCGCTGCCGCGGTAGCCTTCGGCCCAGCCGAGCACGGCGAAGCCTCGACGGATGGAGTCGTAGAGGACGGTGAGGCGCGCCAGTTGCTCCTCCTTGGAGCGGGGGATCTGTCGCAGGGAATCGTCGCTGGTAGAACTCATGTTCTCATCCTGGCGTCGATAGTAGCGATGGTTCAGGGATGAGGGAAGGGGGCGAGCCTGCACGCCGCCTTGCGAGCATCCGGCAGGGCGTGGAAGCTCGTATGGGCTGTAGTTGGGTTGTCGTGCCGCTGGGGCGGCCGTGGGGATCCGGCAATGCACTGGACGAGAGCATCTCGGCGATTGGCGTTGCGCGCCACGCTGCTGGTCGGCGTGGTGATCGGGGCGAGCGCGATTGGCGTGGTCGTCGCCGGTGGTGGCGCGCCGCAGGCGGAGGAGTGCAGCGCGCAGGTCATCGCCGTGGAGGTCGCCGCACGAGACGTGGCATCAGGCTGGCCGGGCGTGCTGGATGGAGCCGGGGACGTATCGTCCAACGTCGATGGGCAGTTCGCCGAGGCGCGGGACGGCTGCGTCGTCGGCGATGCCAGCGGCGGGTCGTCAGTCGGTGAGGCGGATCCTCAGCCCGCGGCCGAGACGAAGACCGAGATCGAGGCCGAGACCGATCGATGATCGCCCTATAAAGCTTATGTCCACTTCCCTCTGGGCACGGTGTTGAGCCCCCAGAAACCACCTCCCATCTGGTACGACGCCCGCTAGGACCCGATCCTTGGGCTCCGATGCCCGCAAGCGGCGGTCGCCAGGCAGCGTCGGCAGGCTCCCGGCGCGGACTGAGGCGATGTTCGGCCCGGCCCGCGGCTGGCGGCTCGGTCGATCGGCGGCTGAGCCTCTGTGATGGCCGCGACGGTGACCGGGACGCTGACTCCAGGGCCCCAGCCCGCCCCCGCCCCCGGCGACGATGGACGCGACTCCGTGATCGCTCCATGATCGCACTAGTCGGACGGGTAGGGCGGAGCCGCAGAGGTCCGATCGGATGAGCGTCGAAGCCACGGTCAACGTCTACTTTCAGCCCGGCGCGGACGGCGACCTGGGGCTGCGCCTGATCCGCGCGATCGCGCTCGACAGTCAGGGGGACCCCGTGGCGGACGTGACCCTGGTGTTCACGATCGTGGAGGGACCGGGAGCGCTGGGGGACGGCGACGAGCAGATCGTGATGCTGCGCTCGAACCGCGTGGGGCAGTGCCACTGCTACTGGTACCCCGTGGGCAACGGGGCGGACGGCGAGATCCGGCAGGCAGTTGTGCACGTGCGCAGCGATGAGGCAAGCGTCACAACATTGGAGGCGGAGATCGTGGGGGACGTGGCCTGAGCGAACTCGGCTTGTGGTCAGTTGGCTTCGCCGCTGGGGGCGTTGAGGCGGACGATGCGCAGCCGTTCCCGCTGCGCCTTGCCAAAGCGTCGCACCAGCCCTGCCATGGCGTTGCCGGGCCCCGTGACGACAAAGGTGCGGACCCCGCGGTCGTAGGCGGTCTGCAGCGCGTCGAGCCAGCGGATGGGCCGGGTGTACTGCTGGGAAAGCTCGGCCCGCAGGCCGTCGGCGGTGGAGATGATCTGACCCGCGGCATTACCGATCAGCGGCGTGAAGCTCTCGCAGATCGGCAATGTGTCGATCAGGGGCTCGCTCAGCTCGTCCGATCGTCGGAAGAGCTCGGTGTGAAAGGCGCCGTTGACGCGCAGCACGACGGCCGCCACGGAGCGCCGGGCCGCCCACTCGACGCCCACGACCACCGCCCGCTCCGCGCCCCCCAGCACGAATTGATCGAGGGCGTTGTAGTTGGCGATCTGAAGCCCGGCCGCCGCCCCCATCTCGCGGGCGAGTTCTTCGTCGACGCCGGCCAGGGCAACCAACGTGCCCAGCTCCGCCTCGCAGCCGAGGTCGAGGTGTTTGCCACGCTCGTACGCGAAGCGGATCCCGTCATCGAAGCTGAGGGCGCCGCTGAGGACCATCGCGCTGTTCTGGCCGGACGAGTGCCCCAAGACGTAGTCCAGGCCGCCAAGCTCCGGGACCGTCGCCCGCATCCGTTCGACATCGGCCACCGCCCAGGCGACGAGAAACGGCTGCAGCGTTGAGGGCCGGCCCAGCCGCTCCTCGGACCACGACGAGCCAGCTTCCCAGAGGTCGATTCCGATCAGCGCGGAGGCACGGTCGAACCACTCCCGGGCGGAGGCAGGCTGATCGGCCAGGCCGCGCGGTCGTTGTGATCCTTGCCCCGGCGCGATCAGCGCCGCCTTGCTCGGCATGCCCGGCACTGTATCGCTGAGCCCCGTTAGGGGGCGGGCACGTTACGGAGCGGCCCGTTCCGTCGTGCAGACGTCCGCTGCAGGCAAGCCGCCGCGCGACAGGGAGCGTCGCTAGCCCTTGGGGCCCATGTCGGTCAGCTCGATGATGTTGCCGTCCGGGTCTTTGCAAAAGGCGGCCCAGACGCCGTCGCTCTCGCGCTGGTTCGGCTCCACCATGATCGAGCCGCCCCCGTCGCGGACCTGCTCGACGTAATCCTGGAATTCGTCGGTGGGGATCCAGAGCGCGAAGTGCGGGCCGATGCCTTTGCCGCCCTCGGGGACGTCCCGCTGCATCAAGTGCAGTTGCAAGGGACCGATCTGGTACCAGGCGCCGGGGAATCCGAAGTCGGGTCGTTCGGCCTCCGGCAAGCCCAGGGTCCCGCTGTAGAAGTCCCGCGACTGTTCCACGTCCGAGACGCAGATCGCGACATGGCTGTATCCCGCCACGGTTGCCGTCATCGTCGATTCTCCTTTGGCTGCGCTTCGCTCCCGGGGATGATAGCGACCACCCGCCTGCTCGCGTACGCTCGCTGGCAT
>JAPUIR010000130.1 GCA_027296805.1 Chloroflexota bacterium
CGCCGCGCCACGCCGGGTTTCTTCATGCTTCGCCTGCGCCTGCCCAACGGCATCCTCTCCAGCGAGCAGATCAGCGGCATCGGCGAGTTAGTCAACGACTACGGCCGCGGCCAGGCCGACATCACGACCCGCCAAAACATCCAACTCCGCTGGATCACCATCGCCGACGCGCCCCGCATCCTGCAGCGTCTCTACGCGCTGGGCCTGACCGCCCAGCAGTCCGGCATGGACAACGTGCGCAACATCGTCGGCTGCCCGCTGGCCGGCCTCGACCCGCGCGAAGTGATCGACGCGCGACCGCTCGCACATCGTCTGCAGCAGGCGATCATCGGCGACAAGACCTTCAGCAACCTGCCACGCAAGTTCAACCTCAGCATCAGCGGCTGCCGCGACGACTGCGCGCACGCGCAGACCCACGACCTCGCCTTCACCCCAGCCCAACGCGATCGGACGATCGGCTTCAACGTAGTCGTCGGGGGCGCTCTCGGTGGCCGCGAACCCGCCCTCGGCGTGCCGCTCAACACCTTCGTCAGCCCCGATCGGGTCGTCGACCTCGCCCTCGCCATCCTCACCGTCTTCCGCGACCAAGGCCCCCGTGAGTCGCGCAAACGCGCACGCCTCAAGGTCTTGATTGCCGAGCGCGGGGTCGCTGCTTTCCGCGACGCGGTCGAGCAAGAGTTCGGCTCCCCGCTTCAACCCGCGGGCAAGACCCTGGTGGAGCGGCCCGCCGGCGAACACCTTGGCGTGCTTGCCCAGCGGCTCGACGGGCATTCCGTGGTCGGCTTACTGGTCCCCGTCGGCCGCATCAGCGGCGACGACCTGATCGAGCTCGGCCGCCTCGCTCGCGTCTACGGCCAAGCCGAACTGCGCCTGACCGTCCAGCAGAACGTCTTGCTGCCACACGTCCCCTCGGACCGTGTCCCCGCCTTACTTCGCGAACCCTTGCTGCAACGCTTGTCGCCCGACCCCTCACCGTGGCTGCGGGGCTTGGTCGCCTGCACCGGCAGCGACTACTGCCACTTCAGCCTGATCGACACCAAGAGCGAGGCCCTGGCGCTGAGCGAAGCGCTCGACGCCCGCTACACCCTCGAACAGCCCGTCCGCCTGCATTGGTCGGGGTGCCCTCACGCCTGCGGCCAGCACAAGATCGCGGACGTCGGCTTTGAGGGCGCACGCGTGCGAACGGCGGATGGCATCGTCTCCGCCGCATCCCTCAGCAGCGGTGGCCGCCTCGGCGCAAACGCGACGCTGGCGGAAGATCGACTGCCGAAGCAGCCGATCGTCGATCTCCCCGAACAGGTTGCCGCCGAGATCGCCCGTCTCTTCGGCCCGCAAGCGATCCGACCCCGTCTTGCGCCGGACGCCTCCCTGTGAACACCTTGCCCTCCCCCCGTCTCCCGCGACGACGGCGCAGCGGCGAATGGCGCCGCTCAATCTGCCCCTACTGCGGAACTGGCTGCGGCGTCCTCATCCGGAGTCGCGACGGCGTCGTGCGCGACGTCCGCGGCGACCCTGACCACCCCGTCAACCGGGGCGCCCTCTGCGCCAAGGGCGCCCTCCTCGCTCCCGTCCTCCAGACCGACGATCGCCTCCTCTCCCCCATCGCCCGTGACCGGCGCGACGAGGAATTTCGGCCCCTGACTTGGGACGACGCGACCGACCGCCTTGCCGCTGCCATCCGCCGCACCCAGGAGCGACACGGACCGCACTCGGTCATGCTCTACGGCTCCGGCCAGCTCCTGACCGAGGACTATTACCTCTTCGGCAAGCTGGCGAAGGGCTATCTGCGCACCAACAACCAGGACACCAACTCGCGGCTCTGCATGGCCAGCGCCGTCACCGCCTACACCCTCGCCCTCGGCCGCGACGCCCCGCCCTGCAGCTACGCCGACATCGAACTCGCCCGCACCTTCCTCATCGTGGGCGCCAACATCGAAGCCTGCCACCCGATCCTCTTCAACCGCATCAAGGCGCGCCGCAAGGCCGATCCCGACGTCCGCGTCATCGTCATCGACCCGCGCCGCACCCGCACGGCGGAGATCGCCGACCTCCACCTCGCCCCCCGCCCCGGTACCGACGTCGCCCTGCTCAACTCCCTGCTCTACGAAGCGCTCCTCGCAGGCGGTGTCGACCACGAGTTCCTCGCCCAACACACCACCGGCTGGGACGACCTCGCCCGCGGCCTCTCCGAATACCAGGCCGAGCGAGCGCACGAGTCGACCGGCGTTCCGGCGCAGGACATCGTCGACGCGGCCCGCATCTACACCCGCAACTCGCCCTCTCTCAGCCTCTGGTCCATGGGCGTCAACCAGAGCAGTCACGGCGTCGACAAGAACCTCGCCCTGATCAACCTCGCCCTCGCGACCGGCAACATCGGCCGACCGGGTGCCGGACCGTTCTCCCTCACGGGGCAACCCAACGCGATGGGCGGCCGCGAAGCCGGCGGCCTCGCCACGGCCTGACCCGGGCATCGCGCCGTCGCCGATCCCCAAGACCGCGCCCACGTCGAGCAGGCCTGGGGGCTTCCCGCGGACACCATCTCCGCGCGGCCCGGCCTGACCGCCATCGAGATGATTGCGGCCCTTGAGCGCGACGAAGTGAAACTGCTCTGGATCGCCGGCACCAATCCCATCGCCTCCTTGCC
>JAPUIR010000131.1 GCA_027296805.1 Chloroflexota bacterium
CGCTTCCGGGTCTCGGACATCGTGCTGACACGGGAGCTGAACGCGGAAGAGTCGACCTCGCTGGCGGAGTGGGCGGGCTGCGTGGCGGGAGCTCTGCAGCGCGACGAGTTTGCCTCGGAGTTGGAAGCGGCGGGGTTCGAGGCGATCAGCGTGGAGCTGCAGAACGAGTGGCGGGACGGCGTGCACTCCGCCGACATCACGGCGGTGAAGCCGGCCTGAGCACCTGGGTCGCCTCCTCCGCGGGGGCTCGTCGGCGCCGATTAGGCTGCGCCGCGCTTCGTGATGGCTAGGCTGCGCCGCGTTGGGCGCGGTCGCTGGCGAGGGTCTTGAGGGAGTCTTGCTCGACGAGCAGGACGTGCTTGGCAACGGCGCGATAGGTCCATTCGCCTTCCTCGGTTTCGGAATTGAACTCTTCGTCGCTGAGGCCGACGAGGCCTCCGATGAAGCGGCTACGCTCCTCGAACCACTCGGCGATGAGGCGCGCCATGGGCGACTGTGTGATGCGCGCCTCGTAGCGCCCCTCGTGGACTTGGCCTGAGTGGATGATCTCGTGGTCGATGTCGTTGGTGATCAAGGCCCAGGCGTCCTTGCCTTGCGCGCAGACGTGGGATGAGGGCATGGGCAGCTCAGGGTCGGACGCCTCCAACAGGGCTTGCATGGTCTCCAAGGTGGAGTCCAGCAGTTCGCGGATGGTGGCGTTGACGGTTTCGGCCATGGTCGATCTCCTCATGATCTTGGCAGGCGATCTGGGCAGGTTGTCTTCGCCGGCAGTGTAGTTCAGGCGTTGCTCTGCGCATGCGATAGGATGCCCGGCGGCGAGGGGATGTGACGGCGCCATGAGAGACTTCTCGAGCTCGGAGGCGCGGCGAATCGCGCTGGGGGCACAGGGATTCGCCGATCCGCGACCGCGTGGCCGGATCGATATCCGGCACTTGCGACGGGTGGTGGACCGCATCGGTCTGATTCAGATCGATTCGGTCAATGTGGCGGTGCGGTCGCACTACATGCCGTTGTTCTCGCGGCTGGGGCCGTATCCGATGTCGTTGCTGGACGATGCCGTCTACGGCCGCAAGGAGCTGTTCGAGACGTGGGCGCACGAGGCGTCGTTCGTCCCTGTCAAACACTACCCGCTGTTTCGGCAGCGGATGCAACACGCGGAGCCCTGGCGCGGGATCGCGCGCTTCGCGAAGAAGTACCCGGGCTACTTGGATGCCGTGTTGGAGGAGGTGCGAAGTCGGGGGGCGCTGGCGGCGTCGGAGTTGGAGGATCCGGGCAGCCGGACGGGGCCGTGGTGGGGGCAAGGCAAGGGCAAGGTGGCGCTGGAGTGGCACTTCTCTCGGGGGGCGGTCTGCGTGTGCGAGCGGCGGAACTTCGCGCGGGTCTATGACCTGACGGAGCGGGTGCTGCCGCCAGAGGCACTCAACGGTCGCACACCCGACATCGATGGGTCGCAGCGCGAGCTGCTGTTGCTCTCTGCGCGGTCGCACGGCGTTGGCACGGCCCGTGATCTGGCCGACTACTACCGGCTGTCGATCCCGCGCTCGCGGGAGCTGCTGCGGGAGCTGGCGTCGGAGGGAGCGCTGAGGGAGGTCAATGTCGAGGGCTGGCGTGACCCTGCGTATCTGCATCCGGAGGCCCGGCTGCCGCGCGGGGTAGAGGCACAGGCGCTGCTGACGCCGTTCGACTCGCTGATCTGGGAGCGGGACCGAACCGAGCGGGTGTTCGACTTCCATTACCGGATCGAGATCTATGTGCCGCAGAAGAAGCGTCGCTACGGGTACTACGTGATGCCGTTCCTATTCGATGAAGCGCTGGCGGCGCGAGTCGATCTGAAGTCGGACCGGGCGAAGTCGCGGCTGCTGGTGAAGGCGGCCTATCTGGAGGAGGGGCAGGATGCGGGGCGGGTGTCGGAGGCGCTGGCGAGGGAATTGCGGCTGATGGCGGAGTGGTTGGGGTTGGAGGAGGTGCGGGTGGGTCGGAAGGGGGATCTGGCGTCAGCGCTGCGGTCGGCGGTGTAGGCAGGTGCTGACCTGCGCCCGGTCAAGTCCCCGCCTGGCAGCAAGCCCCAGCGCGGATGCTGAGGTCGTGGGTGAGCCGGCTAGCCGGGGTGGGAGGTGGGTGCGCGGCTGGCCCGGGCGACGATGTCGGCGCTGGGGGGCAGGCGCATGAAGACGTCCTTGCCGACGAAGGTAGATTTCCAGTCATCGCCGCTGGCGGTGTCCATGGTGAGGAGCCACATGGCGGTGATGGTCTCGTCGCCGCCAACGGTTTGGTATTGCCCGGACCAGGACGTGACCGAGTGGAAATCGCCCTTGTCATTGTTGACCCAGCCCACGGTCCAGCCGAGGGATTGCTGATCGCCGTCGGTCTGGCCGCTGACGGTGTAGATCCCCCCTGCGTCCCCAACCCTGGTTTGATACTCGCCGGTAAAGACGTTGGCGCCGATCGGCTCGATCGTCATGAGCGAGCCGAGCTCATTGAACCATTTGCCTTCGATGCCCATACCACACCTTCCGTGACGCAGGCACCCTCGCAGATCCGGCAGCAAAGCGCATCGCCCATCCGGCTCAGTTGACGAATTTGTGATCTCATAGGGCGTGCTCGGCGGCAGGCCTCGGCTGGGGTATGGCGTACGCTTCTTTGATGACGATTCGACGATGGGCAGGGATTGGCGTGCTATCGGTGGTGGTGGTGGCGCTGCTCGCGGGGGTGCTGCTGTCGTCCCAGGCCGCGACGGCGCAAGAGTCACTGACGCTGCGGGCCGCCTGGAGCAACGTGGTCTACGACGGCGAGACGATGCCGGTGGAGCTCGCGCTGACGAACGCGGCCCCGGTGGTGGAGTCGATCTGGCATTGGGACGCGGCCGGGCAGGTGTGGGATCCGTGGTTCCGGGATGTGCCGGT
>JAPUIR010000132.1 GCA_027296805.1 Chloroflexota bacterium
CCGTCTGCTGGGCTCGTGTCTCGGCGAGAGAGGCCATGACGATGCCTTTCCGGCTCGCGTTCATCCCGTCCGCTGGGGGAATTGTGGCGTCTGCGAAGCAGCGCGCCAATGCCTCCGACGGGCACCCTCGTTATGATGCCATCAACGAGGTACGGGGAGAGCCGGATGCCCGTTGAGATCGTGGGGATGATCGGTGCGAACCCGCCACGGGGCGAGGCCAACGTTCACGTGATCGGCGGCTCCATCGACGTCGGTTACCTGCAGCGCTTTGCGCAGGTCCATGAAGCAAGCGACTTCGACCGGGTCCTGGTCGGCTACTCCTCCGCCTCCGCCGATGGCTTCCTCTTGACCCAGGCCGCCGCCGCCGCGACCGAGCGCATTCGCTTCCTGCTCGCGCACCGTCCGGGCTTCGTCTCGCCGTCGCTGGCCGCGCGCAAGGCGGCCACGCTCGACAGCCTGACCGGGGGCCGCGTCGCGATGCACATCATTAGCGGCGGCAGCGACGTCGAGCAGCACCGCGACGGCGACTACGTCGACCACGATGGCCGCTACCGGCGCAGCGCCGAGTTCATGCAGATCCTGCGTCAGAGCTGGGCCGCGAGCGAGCCCTTCGACTTCGAGGGCGAGTTCTACCACCTGGAGGGCGCCTACTCCGACGTGGAGGCACTGCCCGGCGGGATTCCGATCTACTACGGGGGGCAATCCGAAGCCGCGCTCAAAGCGGCGCGCTACTGCGACGTCTTCGCGATGTGGGGCGAGCCCCTCGCAGCCGTGCGAGAGAAGATCGATGAGGTGTACGGCGTGACGGACCCGCATGGCTTCCGCCCCGGGATCAGCGTCTCCTTCCGCCCGATCCTGGGACGGACCGAAGACGAGGCCTGGGACAAAGCGCACGATCTCCTCAAGCGCATCCTCGACAACCCCGGTCGTCCCGGCCCGCTGCCCCTGGGCAGTGACGCGGCGCGTCCGGAGGCGGTCGGATCGCGGCGCTTGCTCGATCTCGCGGACGAGAAGGAGATCCACGACGAGCGGCTCTGGCTCCCCATCGCGGCGGCGACTGGGGCGGCCGGCAACACCTCCGCGCTGGTCGGCACGCCCGCGCAGGTCGTCGAGTCCTTGATCCGCTACTACGACCTGGGCGTCCGCACAATCTTGATTCGCGGCTTCGACCCGCTGGAAGACGCAGAGGACTACGGACGCGAGCTGATCCCGCTGCTGCGCGAGGCGGTCGCAGCGCGGGATCGGGCGGTACCGGAGAGCGCTGGGACGCGAGCGTGACCGCCGCCTCGTTGTTCGTCCCCCACGAGCAGGGTTACCTGCCCACGGAGTTCGCGCGCAGCCCCTGGAGCCAGGAGCTGTTGCACGGCGGACCCGTGGCCGCCCTCTTGGCCCACTCGATCGAGGAAGTCGTAGGCGATCCCGCCTACCGCCTGGGCCGGCTGACCACGGATCTCTTCCGTCCCGTTCCCTTCGCGCCCCTGCGCGTCGAGACGGAGCTCGCCCGCGACGGACGGCTGGTGAAAGCTGTGCGCGCGTCCCTCTTCGCAGGCGAGGTGGAGGTCACCCGCGCCCACGCCTCGCTGCTGGCGACCTCGGAGCCAGCGGATCCTGGCCCTGACATCGACAGCCCTCGCATCCCGTTCCCGGAGGAAGCACAAGCGCAGCCGCACCAGGACCAGCCGACGGCGTTCGCGAACACCGTCGAGTGGCGCGATCCGCCGGGCGCGACGCCGCACTTCACACGCTGGCTTCGTGTGCCGCTCCCTATCCTGCCCGGCGTCGAGCTGACGCCCGCGGTCCGCGCCGCTGCCGTCTCTGACTTCGTCAGCCCCCTGTCGAACATGCGGTTGGACGGCGCGGGCGCTCCCTTCATCAACGCCGATGTAACCCTTTACCTGCACCGGCCGCCGCTGGGCGAGTGGCTCGCGCTTGCGGTGACGGCACGGGACTGCAACGACGGCATCGCGGTGAGCGCCGCCGCGCTGCACGATCAGACGGGGCCGGTGGGTCGCTGTCTGGCGGTGTCGATCCCGCTCCCCTCGCGCGCGACGCCCTAACCCGCCACCCACCCGCGCACAATCTGATCCGTGGGACACCGCCACCCACGGCGCCCCCGCCAGATGTTCGCTAAGGTGGAGATCAGGCCGATTGGTGCGGTCTATATGTCCCACGGGTTCGTGAATATCACTGGCGGCGCGGGGATCGATGACGACCGGGACTGAACACTCAGACACGGCGGACTGGCTGGAGACCCAAGACTGGGTCGAGTCGCTTCACGACGTCCTCCGCGCGCGCGGCCCCGATCGGGTCAGCCGGCTGCTCCAAGCTCTCCAGATCGACGCGCAGAAGCACGGCGTGCCGCTGCCGGTGACGTCGCGCACGCCCTACGTCAACACGATTCCCCTCGAAGACCAGCCCAAGTTCCCAGGCGACCGCGCCACCGAGCGGCGCATCAAAAGCCTAATCCGCTGGAACGCGATGGCGATGGTCGTGGAAGCGAATGCCCGCTCGCACGGCATCGGCGGCCACATCTCCACCTACGCCTCGCTCGCGACGCTGCTCGAGGTCGGGTTCAATCACTTCTTTCGCGGGCCGGACCACGAAAACGGCGGCGACCTGATCTACTTTCAGGGCCACGCCTCGCCGGGCATCTACGCGCGCGCCTACCTCGAAGGGCGGTTGACACCGCAACAGGTGCACAACTTCCGCCGTGAGTTCGCGCCCGGCGGCGGCCTCCCCTCCTATCCCCACCCCTGGTTGATGGACGACTTCTGGCAGTTCCCCACGGTCTCGATGGGTCTCGGTCCGCTGCTCGCGATCTACCAGGCGCGCATGATGCGCTACTTGGAGGATCGCGGACTCAAGCCACGCACCGACCAAAAGGTCGTCTGCTTCCTGGGCGACGGTGAAACCGACGAACCCGAAGCGCTGGGCTCCATC
>JAPUIR010000133.1 GCA_027296805.1 Chloroflexota bacterium
CCGTCCGACACCACATCGAGCACCGCGATCTGCTTCGCCAGCAGCGCCGGGGCGTAGAGCGGCACCAGCACGATCCCGCTCAGCAGCTTGATCCGCTCCGTCGCGCCCGCCGCCGCCGCCAGCGACACCACGTTGTTCGCCGTCGGGCCGTGGAACGCGATGTGCTCCCCCGTCAGCAGGTAGTCGTAGCCCAGCGCCTCCGCGCTGCGCGCCTCGTCCTTCGCGTCGTGCAACAGCCGCAGCGAAATCCCAAACTCGAGCTCGTCGCTCACAGGCGCTCCCTACTCGCCCCGGATCGACGCGGCGACCTTCTCACCGATCATGATGCAGGTCAGATTCGTGTTCGCGCGCGTAATGTTCGGCATGATCGACGCGTCCGCCACCCGCAGCCCGTCCACGCCGTGCACCCGCCCGTACTGGTCCACGACCGCCTCCGGGTCCTCCGCCGGTCCCATCTTCGCCGTCCCCACCGGGTGGAAGATCTGGATCGCGGTGTCCCACACGTACTGGTCCAGCGCCTCGTCGTCGTCAATCGTCTCTTGATCGAGCAGAAGAATGTGGTCGACGTGCTCCATCACCGCCGGCGAATTCGTTACCTCCCAGGCGATGCGCATCCCTTCGCGCATCCGCCGCTTGTCTGCCTCGGTGTCGAGGAAGTTGAGTTCGATCCCCGGCGCCTCCGACGGATCCATCGATTCCACACGCAGATGGCCGCGTGACTGGGGACGCTGCAGCCCCGGGAACACCCCGAACGCCACTTCAATGCCGAAGTTCTCCATCATCTCCGGCAGATCGCGCAGATCGATATGGTTCATCATGTACATCTGCATATCGTTCTCTTCCCCGCCGTCCGCCGTGTAGCGCAGCAGCGTCTGAACGAGCGGCTTCTCCATATCGATCACGCCTTCTTTCGGCGCGCAGAGAACGGCGGCCATCGGGTGTTCGATCAGGTTGTGCCCAACGCCCGGCGACTCGTGCACCAGCGGAATGCCAAGCGCCTCCACCTCGTCCTTCGCGCCAATGCCCGACCGCAGCAGGATCGGCGGCGACTGCACCGCCCCCGCCGAGAGGATGATCTCGTTGCCCTCGACTCGCTGAGTCTCGCCCCCCGACTCGACCTCCAACCCAATCGCCCGGCCATCCTCAATCAGCACCCGGCGCACCAGACAGTGCGGGCGGATCGTGAGATTCAGACGCCCTCGAATCCCGCTCAGGTAGCCAATCGCCGTCGAGATCCGCGTCCGCCCCTCCCGGTTCTGGGCCAACGGGCTCATCCCCGTCGCGTCCGGCGCGTTGAAGTCCTCGTGGAAGGGGAAGCCCCGCTCCAGACAGACGTCCTTGAACGCCTTCTGCAGTGGTCGCAGCTCCTCGTCCTTCCAACGCACGACGGGGATCGGGCCGCCCTTCCCGTGGAAGTCGCCGCTCTCGTCCTGGTCGTCCTCCAACTTGCGGAAGAACGGCAGGCACTTCTCCCACGCCCACGCCTCGTTGCCCAACGACGCCCACTCGTCGTAATCCTGCGGTACACCCCGGATTGCAACCGCCCCGTTCACCGCCGACGATCCACCCGTCACCTTGCCACGCGTGTAGACGATCTCTCGCCCCTCCACCGCATCCGCCTTGAATCCCCAGTCATGATCGACAGCCGAGATCCAGTAGCTGTTCAGCAGATCCTCCGGCGTCTCCTCGATCTTGGCGTAGTCCGGCCCCGCCTCCAGCAGCAGCACGCTCCGCTCCGGATCCTCCGTCAGCCGCGCCGCCAGCACCGCCCCCGACGATCCGGCCCCCACGATGATGTAGTCGTATTTGGTGGTCATGTCTGAGCCTCCCCTTACCGGCGGTCACGGATTGAGCCAGCCGCGAGAGTCTAACGACTGTAAGCAGGCGCGACGAGGCCTGGACCGCTCGAACAGGGCCACAGCGACGACACGGCGCCTCCGCGTCTCGCCCTCGGAGCCCCCTCAGGAGTGAGCTAGTAGAGCTTCTTCACCGACGTGTCGTACCCGGCCTGGATCTCCTCGGCGGGCGTCTCGACACCCACCGCCGCGCGAATCATCTCCCCCGCCGACGGCACCTCGTCCCGCGATACCCACGTCTCCGTCTCCCACAGCTCCGACCGACGGATGCACTTCGCACAGTGCAAGAACGCGGACTTCACGTCGATCACCAGCGCCAGCTTCGGCGCGTGCCCGTTGACCGCCATCGATTCCAGCAGCTCCGGATCGGCCACGATCCGAGCTTCGCCTTCCACCCGCAGCGTCTCGTCGGTCCCGGGCACCATGAACAGCAGCCCCGCGTGCGGGTTGGCCAGGATGTTGCTGAAGCTGTCCGCCCGACGATTGCCTGGCCGGTCTGGGATCGCCAGCGTGTGCGCGTCGAGCACCCGCACGAAGCCCGGCGCGTCGCCCTTGGGCGACACATCGCACCGCCCCGACGCGTCCGACGTCCCCAGCAGCACGAACGGCGACTGCGCGATGAACGCCCGGCAGTGCTCGTCGATCTCAGTGATCGCCTTGTCGACCGCCATCGCGTGCGGCGTCCCCACCACAGCCCGCAGCTCCGCCGCCGATCCGATCACCTGCTGGAACTGCTGGACCATGTCGTCCTCCGAGCCGCGAATCAGCCGCCGACTGCGCAGCGTTGTACCCAGATTCTACGCTGATGTCCCTATCGAAACACCGCGAACATGCGTCCGCGACGCTCGCGGTGATTAGAGACGCCGGCTGGGGGACCGGGATTCCAACACCGACGTGCGAGGCTCGGACTGGTCGCTCGGAACGAGGCCGAGCGGGCTGCCAGCCATTACGATCCGTCGTGTTCGAACTTGCTGCTTAGCGGCTCGACCGGCCTGAATCCACTAGCTCGTTTGAAGTCCATCCGATGAACGAAGTTCGCCATAGCCTCGGACGGGTCGATTCTTGACAGGTTCAGCGTCGTCAGTGTCTCGCGGGGCACGCTGACGGACAGGATCGTTCGGTCTTCTAGATGACCGGTCGCTTCGTTGAGCCATGGTGATCGCACATGAACGAGGGCGAAGTCTACCGGGACGAGTGCGACGCAATCCGCCGCACTCCGCAGCGCGAGGGAACACACGTGGTCTTGATACAGCTCGTTACGCTTGCCATTGGCCGTTTCCTTGCTCGACAGTTTGCCGCTCTTCAGTAGCGACTTCGTCTGCCTGGGAATGTGCTCATCTCCGGGCACGCGCAGCGTGACGGTCACGCTGTCCTGAGCTTCCGCAGAGAACGCTGGCGGTGTGCTGTATGGACTGATCCCGTCGAAAATGTCGGCACCTTCCAAGACCTCGACATACGCGGAGAATTCGCCCTTGAGGATGTTCCCCGCGAGGCGCTGCATGTCTTCCCAATCTCGCTGCTCCTCAGCGAACTCTCTTTGAGCCTGAGCGGTGGCGCGGACGTCAGCGGTCTTCGCTTCAGCGACCTTTGTCTCCAGTGCGCGCCGCTTGGATTCTCCGCGGCGAAGGGCTCGGTCGATTGAACTCGGTTTGAAGCTCTGCAACGCGGCCACGGCATGAGCTTCTTGATCATGTGCCTGCGCCGGCTCTTGCGGCGCCAGTTGAGCGCGAATCGCCTTCCAGTCCCAGCGTTCGAGCCGGTCTTGATGGAGCGACACGAGATCATCAACCGCCGCCTCGTACACCTCCACCTCGAGGGCGGCATCATCTAGTGCAGTCTGGTGCGTCGCTGCCTTGTCGGCGCGCTCCCGCTCGCGTTCCCGCCGGCGCGCGTCGCGCTCCGCCGCCCGCTGTGCCGCCTGTATCGAACGGACAGTGCCCTTCCATCCCATGCTCCGTACCTCCGGTTCCCATCGATCGAGGTTCCTGTGTGCTACTCCCATCTACCTCTCGGGTCAACTCAGAGGTGCTTAATTCACCCATGATCTCATCGTCATCCCGTGCTAGAGACGTCAGCTATCGTCTACGAATTCGCCCGAGCGCACCATCCACGAACTGCCGGGAACAAAGACCGCAGAATGTGAACGCCCCCCCGACGCGCCGCCCAACCCTTACCGCGACATCAGCCAGCCCACCACCTGTTCGGAGAAATCGTCCACCAGCGGCGGCACATGACCGCCGCCTCGGATCGTCCACAACTCGGCCGACGCTCCCACCACACAGCCCGTCGCGTATCGCGTCACATCGCTCTCCGACCCCGGCAGCTGCCCATCGAGATCTCGAGGCTCGCCCGTCTCCGGGGTCAGCTCGCAGCCTCCTCGGCGCGCCCAGCGCTCCACCACCGCCTCCGCGCCAGGGAATCCTCCTAGGCCCGGTCCCAGGCTTGCCACGCCCGCGTACGCAATGACCGCGTCTTGGTCGCCATGGATCTGCAGCACGTGCAGCGGTGGCGCACCGTCGCAGATCGACTCGTCCGCGTATTCCGAGCCCGCCAGGCTCACCATCGCACTGATCGGCGCCCCGTCGCAGGCCAAGCGATACGCCATGAACCCCCCGTTCGAATGCCCTACCACCCAGACGCGCTCCGAATCGACCGCGTAGC
>JAPUIR010000134.1 GCA_027296805.1 Chloroflexota bacterium
GTTATTACGGTGGAGCATAAGAAGTAACGGCGGAGGCCCCGGGGACGTAGGCCGCTGACACCGACGTGCTCGGGAGTGGTCGGGAGGCGAACTGGGGTTGAGTCGGGCTCGGGTCGGCGCCCAAACAAGCTAAAGCTAATCACCGTTGGCCATCGTTCTGGCCAGCTATGCCCTCGGCGAACTAGCTGTAGTTTGATTCCAGTCCAGCGCTCTGCCATCATCGGCGGCAACAACCCCTTTAGGCAATTGATCGGAGCGAAACGTATGCAGCCGATAACCGTCGGTATCGTTGGTGGTAACCGGATCCCGGTCGGTCCAACCGTGGTGGCATCCGAGATGGGTTGTTTCCGTGAGGAAGGCCTCGACGTCAAACTCGTCGAGGCGGGCGGGCGACGGGAATCGATCCCGATGTTGATGACAGGCGACTTGGACATCTGTCTCGCAGGGCCAACGGTCGCGCATTTCTACCGCATCTGGCGCGCCGATGCGCCGATCACCCTGGTCGCGGACCAGGGTTCCCTCCAGCCGGGGCACTCGAGTCATGCGTTCGTCGCTCGGACGGCACTGCTGGAAGGAGGGATGCTGGAGAGCTATGCGGACCTCCGCGGGAAGAAGCTTGGCATGAGCGGCGAACGCGGAGACCACGACTGGCTGGACTTCGCCTCCGCCCTACGGCGCGGCGGTCTCACCTACGACGACGTGGAAGTCGTGACGGTGGGCTACGGCGAAGACCGGCACCAGGCTCTGGCCCACGGCATCATCGACCTGACCACGATGGGTAGGCAGAGAAACCTGGACCGAGGCCGCGAGGCAGGGACGTTCGGCGTCTGGAAGTTCGACTACGAGGTCACTCCGGGAAGGCTGACCCGAGCGGTGATGTTCAGCCACCGGTTCCGCGAGGAGCGGCCGGAGGAAGCAAGTCGCTACGTCCGCGGATTTCTGCGCGGCGCCCGCATATACCATGATGCGGTGGAGCATGGGATCGACCGCGAGAAGGTCGTGAGCCTCTTCACGGACCCCAACGATACTTCGGGAACCGAGCACAATCTGGTGGGCCTGAACCCCGATGGGTTCATCAACTCCGAGGCGCTGCAAGACGAGGTCCGCTGGTTGCAGGATGAAGGCTTCCTGACGCAGCCGATCCCGTTGGAGCAGATCGTCGTCCATAGCTACGTGGAGGACGCGCTGTCCGACCTAGGTCGGTACACGGCCCCGCGCTAGGCAGAGCCAGCCAGTGGGCTAGCCGATCAAGCGCTCGTCGAACGGTACGCCGCTCGTGAGGACCTCGGGGGGCCCGTCGCGGACGACGATCATGTCCTCCAGCTTCACCGCCAGCGCGCTGCCCGGCTCGCCGAAGTGGCACTCGATGGCCAGGAGCTGGTTCGGCGCGAGGACGCTGTCGGAGTCGCGGTTCTGCGGCTCGATGTGCGGATATCCCGAGGAGCCCATCCCGACGCCGTGCGCGATGTGGTAGCTGAACTGCTGACGCTGGTAGGACGCCGGCACGGGCGGCGTCGCCTCGGCGATCTCCGCAAAGGTGCGCCCGACCCGGAAGATGGGGATCGCCTCCTGCACGTACTGGTACGCCTCACGGTAGAGCGCGCGCTGCTCGGGCGTGGGACGGTCGCCTACGAAGTACGTCCTCGACACGTCGCCGCGCAGGCCGTTCACGCCGCGCGCGTGGAGATCGATGCCGACGAAGTCGCCGCTCTTGAGTGCGCGCTCCGTCGGCCACCGCCGCCAGGGGTTCATGTTCTCGCCGGAGCAGACGTTCAGCTGCGAGACTTCCTCTCCGCCCGCCTCGTGCCAGGCGGTGACGACGGCGCCGGCGATGGCGTTCTCGGTCGCCCCCGGCACCGACGCCTCCCGGAACGCGCGCATGGTGTCGACGTACTGATCGGCGATCGCCCGGTACATCATGATCTCGTCGTCGTTCTTGATCGCCATCGCCCGCTCGAAGACGTCGCGAGCGTCCACGACGTCCACGCCGCGCTTGATGAGGCCGATCAGCAGACCCGGCGCGGCCACCTCGACGCCAAGGCGCTCTCCAGCGACGCCGTGCTGCTCCATCAGGTCCGCGACCGTGCACGCCATGCGGCCGTTCCGGTCGAGATCGCGGCAGTCGTTCGACACCTCCTGCTCGTAGAGGGCCAACCGCACGGCTGCGTGATGCGGGCGGACGTATTCGATGTCCCGCTGACGGATGAAGCCGATGGGCTCGCCGTCCGCCGGCACGAACACCTTGGAGGCGGGCACGGCCACGCCGAGCAGGTAGCGGACGCCGATGCCGCCGCCCAACAGAAGCGCCCCGATGTCGTGGCGCTTCATCTGGTCCTGGAGGGTCGCCACCCGCGCCCGCTTGCTCCGCTGCTCGTCCCACGCTCGCTCGGATGCCGCCATGCCTCATCTCCCTCCGGCCCTGCTCAGCTCCAGCGACCGCGGGGATGGATCCACGCGTGCCACGGTCAAGGTCGATCCCGGACTAGATCGTCGAACCCGCCCCAAGTTACATCTCCACGCGAGGGGCCTCAACCACCCGCCCATCACCCCGATCGATGTCCCCGACCCACAGGCCCGCTCGGAGGGTCCGCGCGGGCCTGAGCTCGAGCCAGAGGGACAGCCAGGGAGCCTTGCCAACCGGAGGCGCCGTAAATAGACTCGCTCAGCGCGTCCGTCGCATGCCCCGGCTGCTCAGCGGCAGCGGAAGCACAGGCGGTCCCAGAGGTTATGAGGCCCCCGCTCGCCCGCCGCAGGCGAAGTGGGGCATTCTGGCCCTCGGAGAGACTAGGACGGTGATAAGAAGCGGGTCGGTGGCCCAGCAGACGGGCCAATTTACCACGAGGGTGCTGCGAGCGAATCGTGGCACGTTCGTCGTGGCCATGCTCATCATCAGCCTCGGGTTCTGGCTGATATTCCCGGCGATGCTGATCTTCATCGAGACGTTCAACGTCGCGGACAACATGTTCGCGGACCCGTGGCAATGGGGGCTGGACAACTGGCGGCAAGCCCTTGCCCGCCCGAGTATCTGGCAGGCGCTCTGGAACACGGTGAGGGTGTGGGGGCTGACCTTCGTCTTCAGCTTCCCCACTGCCGTCGTCATCGCCTGGACCCTGGCGCGGACGCGCATCCCCGGAAGCCATATCTTGGAGTTCCTGTTCTGGGTTTCGTACATGATCCCAGGCATCTCAACGACCATCGCGTGGATCACGTTGATGGACCCGGACCTGGGCCTGCTGAACAAGTTGGCCGAGCTCCTGCCCTTCGTCGAGCAGGGTCCGTTCAACATCTTCAGCGTCCCCGGCATCGTGTGGGCGCAAGTCATGGCGAATGGCATCGCCGGCAAGGTGATGCTGCTGACGCCGGCCTTCCGGAACATGGACGCGAGCCTGGAGGAGGCAGCGCGCGTGTCCGGCGCCTCGACGCTGCGCACGATGCTGCGGATGACGCTCCCGCTGATGGTGGCGCCGATGGTGCTCGTGACCGCACTGCAGATGGTGCGCATCTTCCAGTCCTTCGAGATCGAGCAATTGCTGGGCGTGCCCTTCGGGTTCTACGTCTATTCCACGCTGATCTTCCGCCTGATCCGTCTGGATGGCCTGCCCGACTACGGCACCGCGACCGCGCTCGCGAGCGTGACGATGATCCTGGTCATCGCGATCATCCCCCTGCAGCGCTGGATGCTCCACCGCCGGCTCTACACGACGATCCGGGCAGGCTTCCGGCCGTCCTTCGTTGACGTCGGCCGGTGGCGGTGGGTGATGCTCGGCGTCATCCTGACCCTCCTGGTTCTGCTCACCATCGGCCCGATGCTCGTCCTGGTGTTCGGCAGCTTCATGACGCGCACCGGGTATTTCCAGATCGATCCCATATTCACGACCAGCCACTGGGAAACCGTGCTGACCGCCCGCCGCTTCTTGCTCGGAACGTGGACCACGCTCAAATTGGCGAGCTTCGCCGCGGTGGCGAGCCCGCTGCTGTTCTCCCTCGTCGCCTACGTCATCGTGCGCACGAGGTGGCGAGGCCGCGGCATCCTTGACTTCGTGATCTGGGGGTCGGCGGTCATCCCCGGAATGCTCACCGGCCTCGGGATGCTGTTCATCGTGCTGAATACGCCGTTCCTGAACGTGCTCTACGGGTCCTTCGCGCTGCTCATGATCGTCGTTCTGTTGCAGGGCAACACGACGGGCGTGAACATCACCAAGGGTGCGATCGTGCAGATCGGGCAGGACATGGAGGACGCGGGGCGCATCGCGGGCGCGAGCTGGCTGCGGACCTACTTCCAGATATGGATCCCGCTCATGATGCCGACGCTGGCGCTGATCAGCGTGCTCAACTTCGTGATCGCGGCGGGCGCCACGGGCAGCATCATCCTGCTCGCGAGCCGTGACACCTACACGCTCGCCATCCTCGCGCT
>JAPUIR010000135.1 GCA_027296805.1 Chloroflexota bacterium
AGTCATGCACCACGCTGCGCTGGCTGTTGTTGATCCAGCGGTGGAGGGCGCCGTCGACGTCGGGGGCCGGTTCGTCGGGGAGGGGGATGCGGTGGCGGCTGTCGTCGCCGCCGGGAAGTTCGATCTTGACCACGTCAGCGCCGAACTCGGCGAGCAGCTTGCCCGCGTAGGCGAGGGCAGCCGCGCCGCCGATCTCGAGCACGCGCAGACCCGCGAGGGCGTGCGGACGGTCGTCGGAGTCAGTCATGCGCGCGCAGCGTAGCGGGGAGCGAGGCTGGGACTGGGGAGTGACGTCCGCTTAGGTGCGGAGATCGGGCTTGGATTGCGGGAGCGCCGGCGCCGTGCCGCGCTGCGCGCTGGGGCGGGAGACGAGGCCGATAGCGGGGAGTAGAGGTCGGGCGACCCGATCGCGATGCGATCGGGTCCAGCCAACCGAGTGGCCGAAGAGCAGACCCGCGCTCCCCGCGAAGATGACGACCCCCGCGACCCAGAACACGGTCTGGACATCGATGGCGGAGGCGACGAAACCAAGCGCGCCGCTGCCGATGAGGCCGCCGAGGTCCCAGGCGTACTGGAAGACCGCCGTCGCTCCGCCGCGCTGGGTGTCGGAGACGCGGTCGAGGGCGAGCGCGAAGAGGCCGGTGTGCGCGGAGCCCAAGCCGACGCCACCGAAAGCACCGGCCAGGAGCATGACGGGCAAGCCGTCTGCCTGCGTGAGGGTCCACATCCCCAGCGCGGAGATGATGAGGCCGGGCAGGATGACGGGTACACGGCCGAAGCGGTCGGAGGCTCTTCCCGCCGCGGGCCTGGTCACCACGGCGAATGCGCCTCCGACGAGGAAGTAGAGACCGACGTTGCCCAGGTCGCGCTCGTCGGAGAGGAGTGGGAGGAAAGCGGAAGCGGCGGAGAAGGAGAAGGTGACGGTGAGGAAGATGAGCATGGGGAACACGGCCGGCCGGGGCATCAAACCGGCGAGCGTGATGCGGGTGCGCCGCGCGACGCCGCTGGGCTCGCTGATGGGCAGGACGATCAGGATGCTGATCAGGGCGGTGGCGGCGGAGACGATGAAGACGGCGTCGAAGCCGCCCACCTGAGCGATGACGACGCCCAGCGCCGGGAACGCCATTTGGGAGAGACTGGTGGCCATGCCAAAGAAACCGACGCCCTCGCCGCGCCGGGGCATGGGCACGATCTCGGCGATGAGCGATCCCGCGGCAGTGGGAAACATCGCCATGCCGATGCCCTGGACGACGCGCAGCCCCAGGAGCGACCAGACGTCTTCCGACCAGACCATGAGCAAAAGGGAGCCCGCAAAGACGACGAGCGAGATCTGCATCATGCGCAGGCGGTGGCCGTGGTCGCTCCAGCGCCCAACCAGGGGACGGATGAAGAGCGGGATGACGTTGAAGCCGCCGACGATGATGCCGATGTGCCAGGCTTCTCCGCCGATTTCGTCGATGTAGTCGGGCAGGACCGAGAGGAGGTAGAAGAAGCTGCCGAAGAAACTGAACGTGCCAAGCAGGGTCAGGGAATAGTTCAGGTTCCAGAGCGAGGGGCGAGAAGTGGAGCGCACGTGCAACCGACCTGCATCGCTAAATGGTGGACGATCCATGATGAAGCATGGTGGGAAGAGACGCCCGCCCGTCGCCTGTTAACCTGCCCTCATGGACCAACCTGCTGAGACTCGCCGGGGACGCGGTCCGCGCGTCGTGGAAGTCGCGCTGATGTTGCTGGCGCCGCTGCTGATCTTGTGGCTGGACCTGGATTCGATGCGGGCGTCAAAGGGGCGCCGGCCGTGGCTGGAGCGTGCGCGCGCGCGGGTGGCGCGGTCGCTGCGGCCTTAGGCCGTTGGCACTAGGCCCCGGCCCGGCTCGGGGGGGGGACTATGAGATTTCGGGCGGGGGCAACCAGGCGAAGACGTCATCGGAGTGGCCGTTGGTGGGCGGGCAGAGGTGGTCGTAACCCTCGAGCGGGATCTGACAAAGGGGGCAGAGTGCGCGACCCGCGGCGATCGCCGTCTCAGCCTGAGCCGAGAAGAAACGGGCCTGATCCCTGGTAAAGCTGGCGCGCAAGGTGGCCTGCGGGGCCTGAGCGTGCTCGATGTCGGTTACGAAGAGGGCCAGGGCGCCGATGGAGTCGTCGTAGGCGAGGGCGAGCCGGCCGACCTGGAAGTCCAAGTCCGGATTAAGCGGGAAGTCCTGGAGGGGCGGCGGTTCGACGCGGCCGCCATCGTCGTCCTGGGAGCGATTCTGCGCCAAGATCTGCTGGATCGCGGTCGCCAGGGCCCGCACCTGCTCTTTTTCGAGCCAGAGTGAGACGTTCAGCTCCGCATTGCCGAGCCGAAGCCGGAAGCGTCGTTGTCCGGGCTCGCCAATCGCCTCCGTCTCGATGCGCAGAAGGGGGCCGAGGTCGCGTTCCGCGGGGGTTGCCATGGCGGGAGTATATCGAGTGACGCGTCCGATCAGGAGGTCGGCGTGGGCGGAAGGGATCGACCCGTTATGGCAAAATGGGAACAAGTGTGCGAAAATTGAGACTGCGAGACCGCACTGCCCCAACAGGCGGGCTCGCAGACCTCCCCAGGGTGGGGCCGATCCGGGCTTTCTCCGTTTCTCCCGGGTCGCCCCACCCTCCTTGCGTGGTTTCGCGGGTATCGAGTGCGGCGGGCACGCGTCGGTATACTCACACGCGCAGCGGAGAGGGCCGGCGTGACCAGCGGCAGCGAACGCACCATTCCCGAACCCGAACGTCGCCAGGCCGCGCGGGCACATCTCAGCGCTTGGCTCGGTCTGCTGCCGCTGTTCGGGCTGTTCACTGCGTTCGGGATCTACAGCCGGACACAGCGAAGCGCGCCCTGGGTGGCCCGGCAGGCGCTGTTGTCGGTCATTTTTCAGACGCTGATGTTCAACGCGAGCGTGCTGCTGACCGGAATCACGGTGGCGATCGGGTTCGCGGTCTGGAACAGCAGCCAGGACGGCGACGACCTGGTGATCGCGGCGATTCTGACGGGGCTGCCGTTTTATCTGGCGACCTATCTGGTCCAGGGGGTGCTGGCATCGGGGGCGGCGCGCGCCGTGCTGCGCGGTGAGGAGTTCCGCTACCCCCTGATTGGACGGTTGGTGGGCTCTGCACAACCCGGCGAAGCGACCGAAGGCGAGAGCTAGACAGGAGTCAGCGATGAGCGAGGGACTAGTCCCCAAGGAGACACGCGCGCTGGTGGGAACGAGCTGGGGCGATCCGACTAAGGGGGAGGTGCTACGCAAGGAGAGCGTGCGCTTCGCTCAGTCGGTGAACGACCTCAACCCGCTGTACTTCGATGAGGCGTACGCCAAGGAAGCCGGCTACGAGGGGACGATCACGCCGCCGATGTTCTTTCACATCGCGCTGACACCGTCTTTGCCGCTGAGCGAGACGCAGCCCGATGGTTTGTTCCGCACGGGGCGTCGGGAGCTCAAGCTGAACGGGGCGGATCGATCGATGTTCGGGGGCGAGGAGGTGGAGTTTCTGGCCCCGGTCCATCCCGGGGACGTGCTGGAGGGGGCGACGGAGTGGGAGAGCATCGAGGAGAAGCAGGGGGCCAGTGGGGCGTTCGTCGTGACGGTGTGGAAAACAACGGTCAAGAACCAGCATGGCGAGATCGTCGCGATCAGCCACGGATCGGGGATTGCGCGATGACCGACCTTCGCCCCAGCACGCATTGGGAGGACGTGGAGGAGGGAGAGGAGCTCCCGGTCGTTCGCAACAGCGCCAATCAGACCCAGCTGCTGACGTTCTCGGCGATCACCTGGAATCCGCATCGAATCCACTACGAGCGGGACTACGCGCTGTCGGAGGGGCACGCGGACGTAATCGTGCACGGACCGCTGCAAGGCGCCTGGCTGAGCCAGTACGTGACCGACTGGATCGGGCCGCTGGGCCGGATGAAGCGGCTGAAGTGGCAGAATCGAGGCAGCGCGTTAGTGGGCGAGACGGTGACGTTCCGTGGTTGGGTGCGTCGCAAATACGAGCAGGACGGGGAGCACTTGGTGGACGTGGAGGTGGTGGAGGAGAACTCGGAGGGCCGTGTGATCATGCCCGGGGAGTTCACGGCGTCACTGCCAACGCGGTCGGGCTAGAGCGCCGCAGCCGCGGGAGGGCCGGGATGTCGATCTTGCTGGTGAGCGGAAGTCCGCGCCCGACGGGTCACACGATCAGCGCGGTGCGGGTGCTGGCACGGCAGCTGGAGGCGGCTGGGCTGGAGACGGAGATCATCGACCTGGCGGCCGAGGAGTTCCCGGTCTTTCGAGGAGAGCCGGTGCCGGCCATCGCCCTGGAATGGCGCGAGCGGGTGCGCGCGAGCGAGGCGCTGATTCTGGCCTCGCCGGAGTACCACGGCGGGATGTCGGGGGCGATCAAGATGTTTCTGGACTACCTCACCTTCGATGAGATCCGGGACCGGCCGGTGGGGCTGATGGGCGTCTCGCAAGGGCCACTCGGAGGGACACGGCCCGTGCTCCAGATGCAACAGGTGGTGACCACGCTGTGGGGCCGCGTCGTGGGACCCACGCTGGCCGTGCCGAACGTGAAAGAGGCGTTCGACGAGAGCGGCGGCTTCCGGGACGAATCGATGCAGCGCTTCCTGCCCATTTTCGTGGCGCGGCTGCAGGAGGCGATCGGGGCGAAATAGGGTGCGGTGGTTGGCGGGGGACAAGTTCTCGTAATGGCAGTTAAGCAGCCGTAAACGACGCCGGGACGGTGATTGACCCGCGCGTCGCGGCGCGGCACTCTGTCCCCAGGTTGCGTTAGTGCGTACCGACGTTCATCTCCCATGACTCATACGCACCGACCCGCAGTGCTGAGCGTGCGCGCGGATCGGGCAGTGGAGATGAACTTTCATGGTGACTTCCCAGATCAAGACCCAGCAGCGGAAATGCGTGCACTTCTGGCACGTGGTGGCCCCCCAGGGCGAATTGTCGTGGGGTGAGTGCTCCAAGTGCGGGCGGCGCAAGCGCTTTAGCAACCGCTTCGACGGGCGCGACCGCTCGAACAACTCCGACATCTTCACGGAGACGCGGCCTTCGGCCTTCCGTCCGGAACGCCGTCACACCTACTTCGATCCCGCGGTCCGCGATGGCATCTCCGAGGGTGTCCAGAACTGAGATCCCCGGGAGCCGCCGGTCGCGCCGCGGCTGCTCTCTCTGATCGCCGGCGCATGAGACGGTCGCACCCACCAGCGAGTGAGGGTCGCGGCGAACCTCTGGGGCCGGTCCTCCTTTCTCGCACGGGGGGGACCGGCCCCGCTTGTTTTGGTGACGGGGGGGTTGCGCCCCCCGCGCCCCCCGCACGATCGATGCGCGAGAGCTGGGTGAGTGCCGGACGGACCAGGTTGGTGATGCGAACCGATCTTGGCCCGCGCCGTTCGGGGGCCGCCCAGGAACACGCGAGCCCACAACAGCCCGAGGGGCGCTGCTGCGGGGGTAAGCCCGCATGGCCGTGCATCGCACCATTGGTAAGATGCGGGTCATGGTGAGCGAAACGCCGAACCCGCAATACCGCGTGCGGGAGGTGCCCTTCGATGACTGGGCGGACATCGATGCTCTGGTGCATCGCACGTCGCTCACGAACGGCGACTTCGACTACCTCTTGCAGCCCCTGTGTTCGGACTGCGGCCAGCGGCTCGACTTCAAGTACGAGACGGTTCGCGGCGCCGATCAGCTCGCGGCGCTGGTCTGCAGCGCCTGTCTGATCGAGTGGCGCTTGGCGCCGGGCACGTAGCCGAGGAGCAGCCAACCATGGTCATCGTGATGAGCACCGACGCCTCGCAGGCGGACATCGAGCGGGTGTTGGCGCGGCTGGGCGAACAAAACTGTGTGGGCGAGCTGACCGTGGGTGTAGAGCGCACGATCGTGACGGTGGTGGGCCCCACGACGCCGAGTCTTGAGGAAGATGTGCGCACGCTGCCGCAGGTCGACAGCGTGGTACGGCTGGAGAAGTCGTACAAGCTGGCGGGGCGGGAGTCGAACCCGGCCGGCACGACAGTAGAGGTGGGCGGGGTGTCCGTCGGCGGGCCGGAGCTCGTGTTGATCGCGGGGCCGGGCTCGGTGGAGTCGGCGGAGCAGATCGCGACGTTGGCGCCGCTGCTACGCGCCGCGGGCGCGACCGCTTTGGCCGGGGCGACGATGCGGCCCGAGCAATCACCGTACGCCTTCCAGGGGTTGGGCGAGGAAGGGTTGCGGCTGCTGGCGCAGGCGGGACGGGATGCCGGGCTGGCGATCGTCAACGAGGCGGCAAGTGTCGATCGGGTGGAGACGGTCGGGAGTTACGCGGATGTAATCGAGATCGGTCCCTACAACATGCGCAACTTCGGTCTGTTGGAGGCGGTCGCCGCGATGGGCAAACCGGTGCTTCTGCGCCGTGACCTGGCCGGCACGATCGATGATTGGCTGCTGAGCGCCGAGCACGTGCTGCTGAAGGGCAACCCGCAGGTGATCCTGTGCGAATCTGGCATCCGCACGTACGAGCACTCGACGAACACGACGCCCGATATCTCGGCGGTGCCGCTGCTCAAGTCGATGACGCATCTGCCGGTGGTCGTCGATCCGGCCTACAGCAGCGGCTCAGCGCGTCTCGTGCCGCCCCTAGCGCTGGCAGCGGTGGCGGCCGGGGCGGATGGGCTCGTGCTGGCGGTGCACGCGAATCCGGATCACGCGCTGATCGACGGTCCGCAGTCGCTGACGCCAACCGCGTTCGAAGCGCTGGTCAAGGCCGTGACGGAGCTGGCATCGACGCTGGGGCGGCGGGTCGCCAGTGGATAGCTCTCGCCCGGTTGAGCGCCGGAGGTCACCCGCGACAAATGGATGCGGCAGACGCAGTCCCGGGCTGACGGCATAATGTGACGGCATTCAGGGAACGAGGGGCAGCCGATGAGTGTCACGGTGCGAATTCCGACGCCGCTACGCAAGATCACGGGCGAGCAAGACGTGGTGGACGCGGGCGGCGACGACCTGGCAGCGATCATCGCGGATCTGGAGGGCAACTTTCCCGGCATCAAGGATCGCCTGGTGGATGAGGAGGGCGAGATCCGGCGTTTCGTGAATGTGTTCGTGAACGGGGAGGACGTGCGCTTCCTGGCGGGTCTGGGGACGGCGGTCAGCGAAGGCGACGAGATCAGCATCGTGCCGGCGGTGGCCGGCGGATCGCCGTTGGCGGCGTACGGGCGATGATCCGGGTCGAGCGAGACGGCAAGGTCGCGACGGTCACGCTTGATCGACCGGAGCGCATGAACGCGCTCAGTCCAGAGATGTTCCGCGACCTGGCGGCGTTCTGGCACGAGTTTGCGGAGGACGACGCGCTGCACGTCGCGATCGTGACCGGCGAAGGCCGGGCGTTTTGCTCGGGAAGGGATCTCGTGCGCCCGACCGCGGTGGCGGACGAGAAGGCGCGATCACGGGCGCTTGCGGATCGGGCGGCGGCGGACGAGTGGGGGTTCGGACCCGACCAGATCTGGAAGCCGGTGATCGCGGCGATCAACGGCTGGTGCCTGGCGGGCGGCTTCGCGCTGGCGCTCTCCTGCGACCTGCGGATCATGTCGGACTCGGCCCGGATCGGAAGCATGGCGCCGAAGCGGGGGCTGGTACCGGGCGGCGGGCAGGTGGAGCGGCTGGCGCGCTACGTGCCGTTCGCCAAGGCGCTGGAGATCTTGCTGCGCGGCAACCACATCGATGCGAACGAGGCGGCGGCGATCGGCTTGGTCAATGCGGTCACGACGCCCGAAGAGTTGATGCCCACTGCCCACGCCTGGGCAGATGAGATCAGCGCCAACGCGCCGCTGGCGGTCCGGGCAGTGAAGCGCGCGGCATACGAGGGGGTGCTGGATCCCTCTGGGTTCCGCCAAGGGATGCAGTTGGAGGCCGAGCTCTACGCCGCGGTGGCCGCCTCGGAGGACGCCGCTGAGGGCACCGCGGCCTTCCGCGAAAAGCGGCCGGCGCGATACGTCGGCCGCTAAGCGGTCACTACGACGGCGGCCCCAGGGCTCAGCCCAGGACGGGAATCAAGAGCTGGTCATCGACCCGGATGGTGTCGAACTCGCTAATCCCATTGGCGTTCATGATCGCTTCGATCGATGAGCCGTAGCTGATCGCGAGGTCGTAGATCGTGTCGCCGCTGACCACCGTGTGGACCACGGTGTTGGCCGGTTCCGTGGCCGTGCCGACCGCTTCGATGGGACTGGCCGGGCGGGGGATCTCCGGGCGGGTCGCGGACGGGGTGTCGATCACGATCGGGCTCGGCTCAGCCGAGTCCAGGCCCGCGGAGGGGGTCACGGCTTCGGTCACGATCGGGGACGACTCGGCGGGCGTGATCGGCTGGTTGAAGTCGATCGCGGGGGTGCCGGCCGAAGAGTCGGCCAGCGGGACCGGCGTTGAGCCGCCGCCACCAAGCGCGCCGCCGACGAAGATGATCATGGCGAGGAGCCCGACCGCGGCCGCCACGAGAGTGACGTGCACGTTGTTGGGCAAGACCCAGCGCCCGGCGCCGTCCGGGCCGGGCAAGCCGAGGGTGAGGAGCATGGAATCGCCCCGCCGCCCGCGCGGCGCGGCACGTCCGGCGGAACGGAAGGGGCTGCCACCCGCTCCCGCGGCCACGGCGCCGCCCATCTGCGCCTGTTGGACGATGGCGCCGTCGAGCCACCAAGCGGCCGCTCCTACGGCGATAAAGAGCAGCGCGAAAACAAGCAGCCAAGTCCCAGGGCCGGGCCAGCCAATGCCAAAGACGAGCAGGAAGAAAAAGGCGCCAGCGGCGATCGCGCCAGCCGTTTTCGGTTCGATCCGCATCCTGGACCTCCATCGAGGCCCACCACCAGGAGCCACGGTAGTGGACGGGCGGATCGGCGCAATAGTGCGAAGTCAGGATTTACCTCTGGGTGACGTTTCAGCGCTCGTTGATGACATCCGCAGCCCTACACGGTTGAATCAACTGGCAACTGCTGAGGCAGTCCCGGAAGAAGGAGAGACGCATGCCCGTGTTCATCGCGCTCGGCAAAGCCACAGACAGCGGAATGCAAAATCTGGACAACCTGACGGCGCGGCACGAACGGGCGCGCCGCCGGGCGCGGGATCTGGGCGGGCGAGTGATCGACAGCTACGCGACGCTCGGGCGGTATGACTTCGTGGTGATCCTGGAATGCCCGGTGGAGACGTGCATGCTCATCCTGAACCGGGAGTCGTCGGGCGGGAACGTGCGCTACGAAACCATGCCCGCGCTTCCGACGCGGGAGTTCGCGAGCCTCTTCCTGGACGAAGCAGCGTTGCGAGAGGAGCGGCGCGTGTTGCACGTGCGAGCCTCACGAAAGCAAGGCGGCACCCAGCCAAAGACGCGCGTGCGGAAACCCGCGAAGCGTTCCGGCAAGACCACGAAACGGGGTTAGCGGGGCGCCACGGCGCGCTGCAGCGCGGAGTTGTCCACGTAGACCCGGAGCTGCGAGACGCGCCCGTCGCGGACGCGGCAGAGCCAGGCCAGGCTGACGTGCCAGACCTTGCCGCTGGCGGGGCGGTCGAGGAAGGGTGCGGTGTTGCGCCCGTCAATGATCATCTCGGTAACCACTAGGTCGCCGCTAACATGTCGAAAGGTCTCGCTGGCGGTGACGTCCGGGAAGCCCAGCCATTGCTCTTGGAGGGCTTCGATGAACGCCGCGCGGGCGGAGGGGCCGGGCTCGCCGTTGACAAGGGTCTCGAGCTCCTCGGCGTAGCAATCGATGGTGGCGGCGGCGTCGTGTTCGTTGTAAGCGCGGTAGATCTTGTCGAAGAGGGTGTGGACCCAGTCGTCGGTCATGGGTTGTTGGGTCATCGCGCCGTCATTCTACGCCGCCGCTGGTGGTTGGATCATGACACGACATAACACTCTCCTGATCAGCACGGTACACAGATAGCGGCCACGCGCAGGCGCAGATTTGTTAGGTTCGCGGGCGAGGGGTTGGACCGTGCGGACCGTCTTCCGGCAACTGCAAGCGTACCGTTTCGCACGGGAAATCCTCCTGATCGGCGCGGCCTATATGGCCTACGAGATCGTCCGATCGATCTCCGCCGACCGTTTTCTCGACGCCTTCGAGAACACGCAGCTGGTGGTGCGGGCTGAGCAGGCGCTGGGCATTTTTGCGGAGCTCAATGTTCAGGTGGCGATGCTGAGCTACGACGGGCTAATCGACTTCTTGAGTCTGTGGTACTTCTGGGGCCACTTCCCCTTGTTGATCGTCTTCGCGCTGTGGGCGTTCTACCGCCACCGGCGACAGTACGTCTGGGCGCGCAACAGCATCTTCGTCGCGGGGGGGATCGCCCTGGTGGTCTACGTGCTCTTCCCTGTGGCGCCGCCACGCCTCCTCCCGGGAGCGGGCTTCGCGGACACGCTGCGGGGGGTGTTCGCACTGCAGTACGACGATTCATCGCTCGTCAACGAGCTCGCGGCGATTCCCAGCTTGCACCAAGGCTTCGCGGTGATCGTGGGAGGCGCGCTGTACCGGATCGTGCGCGGGGGACGCGGGATCGCTTTGCTCGTGCTGCTGCCGACGCTGATGTTCGTCAGCATCGTGGCGACGGGAAACCACTGGTTCGTCGATGCGATCCTGGGTGGGCTCGTGGCGGTGGCGGGGATGGTGGGCGCGACACGGCTGGAACGGCACGGCTCCCGTCTGACGCGAGCAGTGCGACAACGCGTCGCTCATCTCCCGACAGCGCTCTCTCGTTGAAGCCGCGCTTCCGAAAGGTCCCGGCATCTGCCTACACTAGGCCGGTAATCCCTGGGTACCGGGTGCATCCCGTGCTTCCACTGGTCGGCTGACGAGGACGGTGGTTGCGTCATGACACAAGCGAAACCCACGCCCGCGATCAGCGACCTCGCCGCGGGGCTCTCGCTGGATGACTTGGACGGCGCCGGCGAATCCAAGGGTCGCGACATCTTCCAGCGCATCTCGAACTTCGACTTGGCCGACCAGGCGCGGGCGGCCGGGCTCTACCCGTTTTTCAAGCCGATCGAAGTGAACGAGGGCACGGAAGCAGTCGTGGACGGCAAGCGCGTCCTGATGTTGGGGTCGAACAACTATCTGGGGCTGACGCGTCATCCCGAGGTGATGCGGGCGGCACAGGAAGCGCTGGCGAAGCACGGACCGTCGATGACGGGGTCGCGGCTGCTGAACGGCACCACGCCGCTGCATGAGGAGTTGGAGGAGCGGATCGCCGGGTTCCTGGGCGTGGAGTCGGCGATCGTTTTTTCCACGGGGTACCTCGCGAACCTGGGCGCGATCTCGGCCCTGGTCGACCGCGGCTGCTGGGCGATCATCGACAAGGGAGTGCACGCGAGCATCTACGACGGTGTCGCGATGGCGGCTGGACAATCGCGCCGCTTCCGGCATGACGACATGGCGCACCTGGAGGAGGTGCTGCGCCGGATCCCGGACCAGGCGCCGCGCATCGTGATTACGGACGGCGTGCACTCCATGACCGGGGGGGTGGCGCCGCTGCCGGAGTTGATGGAGGTTTGCCGGCGGCAAGAGACACGCCTGCTGGTGGACGATGCTCACGCGATCGGCACGCTGGGGGAGACGGGACGAGGCACAGCCAGCCACTTCGGGCTGGAGCCGCCCGACCTGACGATCGGAACGTTCAGCAAGTCCCTCGCGTCGGTAGGGGGATTCATGGCGGGGCCGCGGGACGTCACGGAGTACGTGAAGCACTTCGGGCGACCGATGATCTTCACCGCCGCGTTGCCCCCGGCGTCGGCGGCCGCGGCCTTGGCGGCGCTCAAGCTGATCGACGAGGAGCCGTGGCGAGTACCGCGGGTGCAGGCGATCGGGGAACGGATGCGGCGCGATCTGCAGGCGCTGGGATTCGATTTGAGCGACAGCCAGACGCCGATCATTCCGATTCAGGTAGGGAGTGAGGTGCAGGCGGCGGCGTTCTGGAAGGACCTGCTGGATCACGGCATCTACACGAACGCGTCGATCACGCCGGCGGTGCCTCGCGGCCAGGCGCTGCTACGAACGTCGTACATCGCCACCCACACGGACGAGCAGCTGGATCACGCGCTGGAGATATTCGCGGAGATCGGCCATCGGCACGGGATCATCTGATCGCCCGTGCGCATCCTCCTGACCGGAGCCACCGGATTCGTCGGCAGTCAG
>JAPUIR010000136.1 GCA_027296805.1 Chloroflexota bacterium
ATCGAGGTCATGGATTACATCCTGTAGTGGACCCGATGGTAGACGAGCCCAAGGCTAAGCCGCTCGACCGGGACGCCACGACACGCCTGACCGACTTCGCGCGGGCGTGCAAGGCGGCGGCGGGTGCCGTGTGGCGGTACCCCGCCGGGCACCCGACAGTCGGCCCCACAGTGGGCCGCCGCGTCGAGGCGGCCGGGCGGGCCACCGCCGCCGGCGGGTTCACCCTCATAGTCTTACCGGACAATCTGCTCGTGGACGGGTCGCCCGCAGCGCGTTCAGACCCGGCGGTTGGAGAACTGGCGGCGCTGCTCCACCGCCACTTTGTCGGCGGCCTGTCGCTGCACGGCGCCGCCGACGCCGAGTCGTGGCAGACGCTGATGCGCCTGCTGGGCCGCCCGCCCGAAGAGGTGCGCGCCGAGGGCGGTATCAAACTTCTCTGGACCCAGGTGGGTGCCCCGAGCATCGAGATCCAGGAGATCGACTACGCCCAGATCCTTCGCGAGGGCGGGACCGAGGCGGCGAGCCTCGAAGAGATCATGTCCCGCCTCTTGACTGGGGAGGGTGAGTGGGACGCCTCGACGATAGCGGCGCTGGTCGACGTCGTGGGCGATCCGGCCAAGCTGGAGGAGCTGTGGACCAAGCTCCAGGAACGCGTAACCGAGGGCGACGCGTCAGCGCAAGCGACCGCCGTGTTCCGCATGCTGAAGGCCGCCGTAACGGGGGTCCTCCCGTCAGGCCCCGAGCAAGCCGAGGCCGCTTTCAAGAACATGGCGAAGGTCACGGGCCAGCTCGCTCCGGAGGTGCTGCTGAAGCTACTCGAGCAGCGCGGGAGCCCGGAGGCGATGGCTGGCGAGGTCAACGCGATCGACGCGGTCACGCAGCACATGGAGGAATCAGCTGTCACGCGCTTCGTGGCGCAGTCCATGATCGCCGACGGCGGCGCTTCGGAGCGGCTGGCTGAAGCCTTTCAAGCGCTCGTGCCCGTGCCGGATCGCAAGCGTCAGGTGCTCGCTCAGGTCGAGCAAGAAGTGTCGAACTCGCCGTTGGGCGAGGACACCTCCTTCCCCGCCCTTTGGGAACAAGCGGAGCAGATGCTCACGTCGTACTCGGACGAGCCGTTCGTGCCTCAAGCGTATGCGCGTGAGCTGTCCCGTGCGCGGGGCCAGGCCGTCGAGGTGGAGCGAACCGGTGAGGATCCCCCGGAGCGGATTGCGGCGTGGCTGGCGACGGTCGACGACAGCGTCCTCAAGGGGCTGGATCTGCAACTCCTCCTCGACCTGCTTTCGATCGAATCCGACCCGCTCCGCTGGCGTGATATCGCGGACACCATCTGCTCCCAGGTCGACGCCTTCGTCCAGGCGGGAGATCTGGAGACGGCGCGCCGGGTGGTCGAAACGGTAGCCCGCGAATCTGAAGGGGCTGGCCGATCCCATCAACCCCACGCCCAGGCGGCGCTCGAACGGCTGGCGTCAGGTTCGATGATGCGCCATGCCCTTCGCCACCTGCGCAGCGCCACCGACGAAGGCGCCGACGACGTCAAGCGCCTCTGCACGGCCCTGGGTCCGCTCGTCGTCAGTCCCCTGGCCGAAGTGCTGTCCGCCGAGAGCGACGCACGGGCGCGGCGGCGACTGCGGGACATCCTGCTCAGCTTCGGGGCGAGCGGGCGCGCGGCGGTCCAGCAGCTCCTGCACGCGCCGAACTGGGAAGTGCGCCAGACGGCGGCCTTCCTGTTGCGAGAGTTTGCCGGCGCGGAGGGCATGCCTGGCCTCGACGCGCTGCTGAACGATGCCGAGCCGCTCGTGCAACGGGAAGCCATCCGTGCGCTCCTGCTGATCGGTGACGAACGAAACTATGATGTGCTCGTCAAGGTCCTCTCGGCCAACGCCTCCCGATGCCGTGAAACACTGATTCAGCAGCTGGGATCGCAGCGCGACGAGCGCGCCATCCCGCTGTGCGGCCACCTGATTCGCCGCCTGGACCACAAGACGGTGACCGACGTCTACCTGGCCGTGATCGCCGCGCTCGGCACGCTCGGGGGTCCCGACGCGGTCAAGGCGCTGCGCGAGGCCTTGTACCGAGGCGAATGGTGGGCGCCGTCTCGCACGAAAGCCTTGCGGTCGGCGGCCGCGGAGGCGTTGCGCAAGACCAAGATGCCGGCGGCGCAGCAGGCGCTGCGCGAGGCATCCACGAACGGTCCGCGCGGGGTACGGACCGCGGCACGCAACCAGCTCGCGCTGATGGAGCAGGCATGAGCGAGCCCGGCAACCGGCTGGCGCTCTACGACGACCTGATCCGGCGCTTTGCGTCGGCGATCCGGGGCGCGCAGTTATACGCGCCGAACCACCCCCTCATCGCCCGGAACCTCGAAGCGCTCCTCGACACGCTGGGTCACCTCCACGCCAGCCACCCATCGCTCGTCATCGGTGTCGTGGGCGACGAGATCATCGTGGCCGACACACCGCTGCCCAAAGCCGCGGCCGGGTTAGGCGAGCTGATCCGCCGCCTTCAAACCGGCGGCATCGAACGGATCACCATCGACCAGGGTGTCACGGTCAAAGAGCTCATGGCGTTCATGACGGCGGTCGGGTCGCTCGGCCCACGCGCAGCCGGCCGGGAGCCAGTCGACCTGCCGTCGCTCCCCC
>JAPUIR010000137.1 GCA_027296805.1 Chloroflexota bacterium
AGACACGCACGCTGCTGCTCGCCACCCTGGGCGCAATCGTGACCGCGATCTTCGCGGTCGCCAAGAGCGACGAGACTTTCTTCATCGTGCTGGCGTTCGTGGCTCTCTTCGGTCTTGCTTGGGATGCCGTCTACATCGCGATCCAGCGGCTGCGCTGGGATCGCGATTGGCCTACCCCGTTTCAGGTCGCCGCCGGCGTGGTGGAGGGCGTGCTGGTCTACGCCCTGATCGAGGCGGCAGGCCTGCCCGGCATCGACCAAGGCTCGGTCGGCATCGGCCTCTTCGTGGCGCACTATGGGCTGACCTGGCTGAGCGTCTTCCTTTTCACGCAGGGACCGATGCGCGTCGTGGTACCACGCTGGCGCTACGACGGAGGGCGAGTGCTTTAGGCGCTCGGATCGACTCGGGCGATGACGAGGAGAGATGCCTTCCCCATGTCGACACGATCCCCCGTGGCCAGCCGCTGGTCCGCCGACGCCGACTCGCCATTGACGCGGAGGGTGTCCCCTGCCTCGACCAGGCGGGGCTCCATGTTGCGAACCTGGATCGCGGGTTGGCCGGCGGGAAGATCCGTTCCAGCGCGCACCACCATCGGCGCGCCGCCGTCGTCGACAGTCAAGCTCTCATCCGTGAGCAAATCGTGATGTTCGCCCATCGCCGAGACGAGGCGGCAGGCCACTTCACGTCGTTGCAGGATGGTGGTCGGCGCGTTGACCAAGGAGGTACCGCAGTACCAGCAGTCCGTGTCCGTGGCCAGATTCTCGCGCGAGCAATGGCTGCACATTGGCCCCGAGAGTCGGTCGGCTGCAGCCAGGTCGTGGAAGATCAGCGCCAGCGACCCCGCCTGAACCTCGTCGCCGTCCGACAGCGGCACCCGGCGTTCGACTACGACCCCGTTCAGCTTGGTGGGGTTCGTCGTGCTCACGTTCTCGATCACGAAGTGGTCGCCCTCGAGCCCGACCGAGGCCTGCACGCGCGACACGGTCTGCGCGTCCACCCGGATCTCTACCTCCGCCCCCCGCCCGATGCGCGCGCCGCCCTCGGGGATCGGACTCGCGCGCAGAGCGCCATCGCTGGTCCAGACGAATGCGGCTCGGGCCATTTCGCGCCTCCGCGCGGATCATGGGGTCGTGCAAGGGGTAGCGTCAACCAGTCCAAACTCGGCGCGTTGCGCACTGGCGTCCCCTCGTGAGCGACGCAGCGGGCAGCGGCGCCACGTTGCGTGTCCTCGGCGGGACGGACGCTTGGCCACTGCCCGAGGACGGGATCGTCGCGGTCGGTCGCGACGCGGAAAACCTGATCACGCTGGTCGAGGAGGGGGTCAGCCGCCTCCATGCCGAGCTGCGCATCGCCGAGGACGGCGTCACCATCGCCGACCTCGGCAGCGCGAACGGCACGTTCATCGAGCGCCCCAGCGGATTCGAGCGCGTCACGCAGCCCACCCCAGTCGCCGACGGCGATGTCATCCGCATCGGCCCGGTGCGTGTGGTCTACGAGGCGGGGACTGCTCTGAGCGATCCCGCCGCCGGGCAACCCTGGGGCGTGGGCCTGCATCCCCCCACAGTGGCGGCCGGCTTCAGCCACTTCGCAGTGGGCTTCTTCGTCTGGGCCTTGCCCGCGGTTCTCGCCGCGGACATCGCCCAAGAGCACGGCATGTCCGCAATCGAGGCCAAGATCCTGCCCGCAACGGCGATCATGTTCGGCGCGGTGGCACGCCTCGTCTTTGGGTTCGTCACCGACGCCCGCGGTCCGCTGCGATCCGGCAGCGGGGCGCTGGTGCTGGCGCTGATCGCGTTGGCGCTGTTGGCGGCGTTCGGCGACTCCGTGGTCGTGGTCTGGGTTGGGGTGGCGCTCCTGGGCGTCGGCCTGGCCTCGCTGCCGATCGCGCTTCCGCTCGTCTCCCGGCGCACGGCCCCCGAACGACGCGGATTCGCCCTGGGCATCATGGCCTCAGGGAGCGTCGGGATCGTGCTGGCGGCGCTCGCCGGCCCCGCGCTCGCCGACGTGTGGGACTGGCGCACGGTCTTTGGCGTGGCGCTAATTCCGGCCACGATCGGCTTCGCGGTTTTCCTCTACGGCGCTCGCGGACCGTGGGCTGCGCCGCCTCGCGGCGCCTGGCGACCGATGGCGCGTAGCTCCGATCTCCGCGTCGTGGCGTTCCTCTTCGGCATCACCTTCGGCACCTTTGCCGGGCTCTACACCGTCCTGCCTTCCGTCCTCCAGGCTTCCGACTTCGATCTCAGCAGTTCGCAGGCCGCCTTGGTGGTCGCCATGGGGGCGCTCGCCGGCGCCATCGCGCGGGTGGTGGGCGGGAGCATCGCCGATCGAGTCGGCTCCCATCTCGTGCTGCTCTGGGTCATGACCGCCACGACAGTGCTTCTCGTCCTCTCGGGCAACGTGCCCTTAGGGCTCGCGCTCGCCACCTTCGTGCTCTCCATGGCCCTCTTCGACGCGGGGACCGCCGCGGTGCTGAAACTCGCCGCCCAAGGGTTCGGCCGCACGGTGGGTGCGGGCGTGGGCATCATCAGCGCCGTGGGCGGCCTGTTCGGCTTTGCGCTGGCACTCGTGGCGGGCACCCTCTTCGAGAGCACTGAGTCGTCCTCTGCGACGTTTGGCGTGTTGGCCGTGGCGCCCGCGATCGCCGGACTCTGGCTGCTTGTCGTGGTCCGCCGCCGCCTCGCGCCGCCGGCAGAGCCCGTTTTCGCCCGCCTCGAGCGGCTGGATCCGTACGGCGCCGCCGTGGAGGCCGTGCCGATCGGCGCCGGTCTTAGCATCGGACGGGCGCCCGCGAATGCGCTCTGGTTCGCGAACGACGACTACGTTAGCCGCAGCCATGCTCAGATCGATCTCGACGGCGAGCGCGTGCTCCTCGCCGACCTCGATAGCACGAACGGCACGATGCTCTGGCGCGACCAGCAATGGGTCAGCGTGGAGCGTGAAGAGCTGAGCGATGGCGACGTCATCGTGATCGGCGGTAACGTGCTGCGGTACCGCGCAGCAAGGGCGGGCTGAAGGAGGACGAACGTGGGCCGTGTCCGTCTCGATCAGGAAGGGGCGTCTTCGCTGGTGCTGGGCGACGAGTTCACGATCGGCCGCGACGACGCCAACACCCTCGCTCTGCCGGACGACGCCGCGCTCAGCCGTCGTCACGCCACGATTAGCGCGACACCGGACGGCTACTTCCTCAGCGATGCCGGCAGCCGCAACGGCACCCGCCTGGAACGGGACGGCGCCTCCCAGCGTGTCGATCGGAACGTCGCGCTGCGGACTGGTGATGTCATCGTCCTCGGCGACACACGGCTGATCGTGGAGGATGCCACTCGCGACGAGACAGGGACACGGATTCTCGACCCGCAGCTCACCAACGTCCCCGGGGCGACGCGGGTGGGTCGCGTCCTTCCCGGCGTCCCGCCTGGCGAGGACCCGTCCCAGCGCCAGCCCGCGCAGCCGGGTGCCGCGGATCCTGGAACTCAGGAAGAAGCTCCCCGACGTCGTCCCTCTCTCTTCCGACGCCTCCTGCGTCGCGGCGGCTGATCCCGGCTCTGATCTCGGATTGGCCCTCGGGGCGACCGCTCCCTATGATCCTCGCGCCGGTGTGCAGAGGAGACGACCATGGAGGCAGAGGAACGCGCGCGCCAAGCGCGCCGGATCACGGACTTCCTGCCCGCGCCCGAGGGCATCCGCGACGATTGGGGCGGCTTCATTGTCGATACGGTCACGGAAGGTGTCTGGGCGCGGCCCGGCCTCTCCCAGCGCGACCGCAGCCTGATCGTCATCGCCGCGCTAACCGCGCTTTACCGCCCGCCTGAGCTCAGGCTCCATATCGGGCGGGGCTTGGCGAACGGTCTGAGCGAGGACGAGATCAGTGAAGTGATCATGCATATGGCGGTCTACGGGGGATTCCCGATCGCAGTCGAGGGCATGGGCATCGCCAAGGAAGTGTTCGACGAGCGAGCAAAGTCAGAGTGACTCCGGGCTGGTGGGAGGGGGAGGCATGAGCGAACCGGATCTGGCCGTTTCCTTGACCGAGCGCTTGCAGCGGTCGAGCTTCGCGGTGCATCTGGGGTTCCAGCTGGAGTCCGTCTCCCCGGGCGAGGTCTTGGTTCGTCTGCCCTTTCGCGAGGAGCTCACGACGGTGCGTAGCGCTCTGCATGGCGGGGCGATCGGCTCACTGATTGAGGCGGCAGGGTCGCTCAGCGCCTGGTCGCTGGCCGACGGATCGACGTCGGGACGGACGATCTCCTGCGATGTGAGCTATCTCGCAGGCGCTCTGGGCGAGGACATCTTCGGCGAGGCGCGCGTGGTCAGGCGGGGCAAAGAGCTGGTGCACAGCGCCGTGACCGTGCGCAACGGTGATGGTAAACAGCTCGCTCAGGGCATGCACATCTTCCGGCTAGTGCCGGCGGGCGGGTAGGAATGGACGCGTAATGAGCGTGAAGGCGATTGTGCAAACGGGTGTGCGGGCGATCGAGATGCGGGAATTCGAACGGCCCGCCATCCACGATGACGACGCACTCCTGCGCATCGAGCAGTCCGGCGTCTGTGGCAGTGACTGGTCGCAGTTCAAAATGGGCGCCCCGGCGAACGTGATCCCCGGCCATGAGCCGATCGGCACGATCGAGGAGATCGGTCCGCTCGCGGCCGCTCGCTGGGGCGTGGAGGTGGGCGCCCGCGTTGCGATTGAGACGATGCTGCCCTGCGGCTTCTGTCGCCACTGCATCCGCGGCCAATACAACCACTGCCGAGCGAGCGGCCCCATGATCCACGCCTACGGCTATCGCAACATCGATGAGGCGCCGTCGCTTTGGGGCGGGCACGCCGAGTACATGTACCTCGACCCCCACACCCTGCTGCACCGCATCGCCCCCGACACTCCGGCGGAGCTCGCGGTGATGTTCAACCCCCTGGGGGCCGGCGTGCGCTGGGCCCACCGCGTCCCGGGTACGGGCATTGGCGACACCGTCGTGGTGCTCGGCTGTGGGCAGCGCGGCCTGGCCGCCGTCATCGCCGCGCGGGAGGCGGGAGCCGGCACGGTGATCGTGACCGGGCTTGCCGCGGACGAATTCAAGCTCGAAATCGCGCGGAAGTTCGGCGCCGATCACACGATTAACGTGGACACGACGAGCGTCATCGATGCCGTGCAGGAGATCAGCGATGGCGAGGGCGCCGACGTGGTCGTGGAGGTCACAAGCGGCGCGACCGCGCCCGTCGGCGATGCCATCGAGATCGTCGCGCGGCGGGGCACCGTCGTTCTTGCCGGGCTCAAGTACGGCAAGGTCCCAGAGTTCGATGCCAACAAAGTCATGTCCAAGGAGATCCGAATCCAAGGTGCATTGGCCGTGGACTACGACTCCTACGAAGCCGCGATCCACATCATCGAGGGCGGGCGCTACCCGTTGGAGCTGATGCATACGCACACGATTCCCCTCAGCGAGTGTGAGCGTGCGCTGCACGTCCTGGGTGGCGAAGTGGAGGGCGAGCAAGGCATCCACATCTCGCTCGTCCCCGATTAACCCGACCCTCGAAAGAGCAGGCCAATATGCCGCTTCCGCCGCCCAACCCCGCCTCGCTGGAGCACAATCGCAAGGTGCTCGATCGCTCCCGCGGCGCGACCGGCTACACGGGCGGACTAGGCCTGGCTTTCGTCGACCATGCGCATGGCTATGTGAAGGTCCGCCTGCCGGCGTCGGGCACCGCGACCGACGAGCATGCGTGCATCGCGCCGGGCGCCTTCCTCTCAGCCGTCGATCACGTGGGCGCAATCGCAGCCTGGACGACCTCCGAACTCGGCAACCCACGCTACTTCGGCTCCACGGTGAGGACGCAGATCGAGATCATGACCGAGGTCCGCGACGACGTGGACGTCGAAGGCCGCGCCGTCAGCATCGACGGCGAACTGATCTACGCCGACGTGACGATGACGACGGACTCCGGCGAGATCGTCGCCAAGGGGTCGACGATCTACCGCATCATCGATCGCGGCGAGTAGAGCAGCGGCGGGTTGGCTACGCGCTCGGGGATTAGTGCCCGTGCGTGCACTCCCCCTCGGCGCAGGTGCATTGCTCCTCCGGCAGGGCGACATCGAGCGCGGGGTTGGTGTCGAAGAATCCCCAAGGCCGCAGCTTGAAGCCGCAGGTATGTGTGGGGCTGACTGGAAAGTCCTCGGGCCGGATGAGGTGGTTCACGCCCACGACGTACCAGAGCACGACGTCTTCGTTCTCCAGCGCCCGGTTCCCCGAGGTGAACGCGGGCATGCCATCGCCGCCCGTGGACTGGGAGGGGTAGGCACCCGCCGCATACAGCTCGTTTGGCGACTCTCGCGTCACCCAGAGCTGCTTGCGCGCGAACGCGGCGCGCTTCGAGACCGCGGCCTCCTCCCCCGCCATCATGTCGACGGTCTCACCGGGATGGAGGGTGTAGCCCACCGGTTCCCCGATCGCGTTCGTCCGCCCGGGGTTGACGATCCGCCAGTGGCGTCCGCTCGACGACTGCACCGACCGTCCCGCTTCGGACTCGCTGCGGATCGGGGTGAGGGTGGGGGCGAAGGCGTTGGCGTGGGGGTTGTCGGGTCCCACCGGCAGCGGATGCGTGTCTACCTCGTAGACCGTGTTAGCCGCGCCGTCGATGTCCAAATCCATGCGCACGCAGAAAAAATGCTGGTGAATCGGCCCCGCCAGGTTCTTCGCGACCAGGTTCGCCGTCGGGCGGCTCTCCCCATCCCCGACCGCCATGGTCTGGATGATTCCGGTCAGTTTGATTTCGTGCTCGATCGAGCCGTCTTGGTAGAAGTACCAGTAGAAGCCGTAGTCGTAGTTGCCCACCGTCGCCCAGGACGAGACCACCAGGCGCCGGGAGCGGCGCACCTCGGCATGGTTGTCGTTGTGCATGTCCACGTGCTTCCAGAGGATGTTGTGGTCCTCCTCGTGCAAGCAGACGGCGTTGGGCAACGTTTGGGCCTCGCCGGCGTCGTTCGCGACGACGCCGTCCATGTAAACGATCTCGCCAAGGCAGTCGCAGCCAAGGGTGAGCGCGTTGGTCAGCCGCCCCAGCCCGATCTCGCCGCTGTCGAACGCGTTCTTGAAGTACTGACCCGGCGACGTATCCCCGTAGGGCACCACCATCTCCGAGAGCCCCATGCGGTGGCAGATCGGACGGACCTCGCCGTCGTCCTCATAGCCCACCTGATGCAGGACCAGCCCCTCGCGCGGGTGCAATGAGACGCGCATCCGCCAGCGCTGCCAGCGCACCTCATGCCCGTCGACGCTGAAGCTTGCCCCGTCGGGTTGGGTGATCTCCAGGGGCCGCAGATCCCCGCGCAGGCTGAGCTGTGCCTCCGCGTCGTAACGCAGATCGGCGGTGGGCACCGGCGCATCGCCCTCATCGACGAGCGTGAGAACCTCTTTCGCGTTCAGGTCCACCACGGCGACGACGCCCTCGATCGGTCGCGCGTAGCCGTTGGACGCCTTCTCGTCGCGCACATAGCTGATCCCGCGCAGGATCCGGCGGCCTTGCTCGACGGGGTCACCGAAGTTACCCGCCGGCCAAGGGTCGATCTGCACCTTGTCGAAGTCAGTCACGCCACGGCGGCGCAGAGCCTCCTGCCAGCGCGCGTCGGCACGGATGACACGGTCGGCGTCCTGGTACTCCTCGAAGGTCGGACTTGGCTGAACGCCCGGACAGATCTCCCACGTCTCCACACTGCCGCCATCAAGGTTGACGACGCCCTCATAGACCGTGCCCTCTCCGCGCTCGATCGCCACGATGAAGGCTCGCCGGATCGGCGGCGACTCCGCATTGAAGGCGTACACCTCCGCCTTGGGCGGCTCGTGCAGCGCGATGCTCACGAAGCGCATGTGCTCGGACGGGTGGCGCTCCCGGCAGAGCGCCGCGGCCTGCTCAATCTCGGCGGCGGTCAATGGATCGAGTGGGTGCGCGTTGGTTCGTACATCCGCTTGGACGGACTGGCTCTCTTCGACCACCATCGGCGTCGCCCTTCATTTCGAAGCGTCCCGGACCTGTTGCGCGCATGCTACAGCGCCGCACCGCCGGACGCGGGCCCTCGCCGGGCGTTCCCTGGGTCTAGGCCAGGGCAAGGGTCCAGGCCAGGAAAGGCTCTCGCAAGATTTGCGCTCGATCCTGAATGCGGTAGTTCGACGTTCGTCTGGCTTTGCTGGCACGTCGCAGGGGCCTGGCTCGCGAAGGGAGACCCAAGTGATTAACAGCAATTCGCTGCTCGCTCCGGACCGTGCTGAACGACTCCGCCGTGCTTTGGTGGTTCTGGCTGCGATGGCCGGACTGGCCGCCGCCGGGATCGTGCTCAGCTCGCAGACCGTGACCGACTTCCTGCGCGAGGGGCCGGTACGAGTGATCGACCTCGAAGGGGAGCGCCTGCGGGTGCTGCTGGGGCTGGGGACGGCGCTTGCCACGATGGCGGCCCTGGCCTGCTTCTGGGTGCGGCCCGGACCGCGAATCGCCGTTCTGGGTGCGGTCGCGCTGGGCGGCGGCCTCTTCCTCATCCACGGACTGCTCCTCCCCGCGGTAGGTCTCTTCGCCGCCGCGGTCGCCACCGACTTCGCGACGCATATTTCCAGAGCACAGCTCCGATCGGCCAGCCCCCGCCGCTACCCGATCGCCTGGTTCGCGTTCGGGTCCGTAGGCGTCGCTGCCGTGGTGGGTCTGATCTGGGCCACGGTCTGGCTCGCCACCCCGCTCTTCGACAGCGGGACGGAGCTTAACGAGGCCCTGGGCTTCCAGGTCGAGGGACTGGAACAACCTGAGGACGTGCAGCGCTCGGCAATTCTGGCGGTCACCGCCGCGCTAGCCACTCCCAGCGAACAGGAATCGAGCGCCGCGCCAAGTCAGAGCTCCGCCGCAACGGTCGAGGCATCCGCCCCAGCGGTCGAGGCGACCGGATCGGCTACGGAGGCGCAGCCCTCTGAGAGTGCGGCGCCGGGCTCAGCGAGCGGAGGGCAGGGGTTGCTGATCGCGAGTGGGAGCCTGCAAGGAGCCGATGCCTTCCACACCGGGAGCGGCGAGGTGCTGCTCGTCCAGGGTCCTGACGGTGAGGTGATTCTCCGTTTCCAAGACTACGAAGTCCGCAACGGCCCCGGCCTTCGCATCTACCTATCGCCCGACCCGGGTGGCGATGTGCGCGCCGACGGTGCGATCTCGCTCGGCCCGATCAAAGCGACAAGCGGCTTCGTCAACTATGACGTTCCGGCTGGGGTCGACCCGTCGATCTTCCGCTCGGTGATCATCTACTGCGAGCCGTTCGGGGTCGTCTTCGCGACCGCGGTCATTGGCTAGCGCGCTAGGACTCGTCGAGGCATGCCGCGCAGCCGATCACGGCTCCCAGCGTCGCGCTGAGTCCCAGCCAGAGCCATAGCAGGCTGGGTTCGCCACTGATCGCGCCAACCGCGGCGCCAAACCCGGCCCCGACCAACGAGCCGACCCAGATTGGGCGCCAGCTCATCAGCCGGGAGCGTTGCAAGAACCGCATTGGGGTCCTCCCGGCCGTCTCCGTCCCACGTATCGGTCTAGACGTTCGCAATACGTGCGCGGTTCCCCCGCGGCTGAGGCAATCCGGAAGTGTTTACAGCCGTGCTTCGTAGAAGGCGCTTCCCAGCCCCGACAGCTCTAGCCGCCGGAACTCGCTGAATCCGGCCTCGAGGACAAGCTCGCGCATGACCGGCTCCGGCAAGCCCAAGGTTCCGTAGCCCGCGCCCCCCGGCTCCGACAGCGCGGACGCCAGACAGGCCAGCACGGAGATCGCGTAGCTGCCCGCCGCGCGGGGGTTATCGCGCAGGTTCTCCTCGAACGTCGGGCGGCTGTCGATGTCGGCAATGAACCAGGTCCCGTCGGGCTGCAGCGACGAGCGGATCGCGGACGCCGTTTCGTGTGGGTTCGTCATGTCGTGGAGACAGTCGAACGTCAGGACCAGTGCGAAGCGCTGATCGTCTGGGATCGATGTCTCCCGCAGGTGGTAGAACGTGGCGTTCGCTAGCCCCGCTTGCGTTGCGTTGCGCCGGGCGATCGTGAGCATCTGTTGCGACACGTCGAAGCCGTGGAACTCCGAGCGGGGGAACGCCTTCGCCATCTCGACCAGCGCGACGCCGCTGCCGCAGCCCACGTCGGCCACCACCGCCCCCGCGATCAGGCGCTCCTCCACGCCGCTCAGCAGCGGCAGCGCCGACGTCAGCAACTCTTGCCGGTGCCAGTTGGCGAAGAGCCCGTCGATCCCGCGCGCCGCCGCCGCGCCCCGGTCGTCGACAGAGAAGCCCAGCCCCGTTCGGAACGACTCCTCGACGCGGGGCACCAGCGCAAGCCGGTCCGGGATCGAAGCCACCATCGCTTCCATCGAGACGAGGCTCGTGGGGTCCGCGAGCAGCGCCGCGGAAGCCGCTGGGAGCGCAAACTTCCCATCGCCTTCGTACTCCAAGACGCCCGCCGCGGCTTGCCCGCGCAGCCATTCCCGCAGCCAGCGTTCCTGGTACCCGGTCGCTTGGGCCAGCGTGTCGCTGGTGCTCGGTCCTGCTCCACGCAGGGCCTCGTACAGGCCCAGGCGCACGCCCACGCTCATCATTGCCGCGACCAGGGCGCCCGTCGTATAGCCGCCGAGGAGCGCGGTCTTCTCCCGCAGGGCGTCTGCATCTGCTTCGGGCATCGC
>JAPUIR010000138.1 GCA_027296805.1 Chloroflexota bacterium
GATCCACTCCTACTAACCCCCCCAACCCAGCCCTGCCGTCTCCCCGCACGAACGTAACCGCCACGCGCCTGTAACCACGGTGCGCCCGCCTAGCCGTCTCGATACCATCGATCCAAATGACCCAGTTCGCCGAGATCGCCGTCTACTCGGGCCGGCCCCACCGCGAAACCTTCACCTATCGAATTCCGGACGGGCTGACGGTTCTTCGCGGTCACGCGGTGTTCGTGCCCTTCGGACGACGGGTGCTGCAGGGCGTCGTCCTGCGCCTCGCCGACAGCTCCGACATCGCGGACCCGCGCCCGATCCACGCCTTCATCGAGGAAGAGCCGGTCATCACCCCCGCGCAAGCCGAGCTGGCCGTCTGGATGGCCGACTACTACCAGGCGCCCATTTTCAGCGCCGTCGCTCTCTTCCTGGAACCGGGCTTCGAGCGCAACCCCGTCCGTCTGCTCTCCCCCGCGCCTGTGCCCGACGCGGCGCTGCTCGCCCACCTCAGCCAACGCCAGCAAGACGTACTCGACATAATCACCGGCGCAGGCCAGATCGATGCCGATCGCTTGGATGAACGGCTGCGCGGTAAGACGGGAGCGACGGTACGAGCGCTGCTCGAGCGGGGTCTGGTCGAGGAGAGCTTCGCCCTGGCGCAACCGAAGCTGCGCCGACGCCTGAGCGAAATGGTGGAGTTGGCGGTCTCGCGCCAGGCTGCGGAGGCGGCGATCGACGCCTGGCCACAGTCGCGACGTTCCCGTCAGGCCGACCTGCTGGAGCAACTCCGCGAAGCGCCGCTCCCGCTCGACGAGGCGCGCCGCATCGCCACGCGGCCCTCCCTGGAGCGCTGGCTGGCCGCTGGGTCGCTGATCGAGGCGACCGCCCCCGGTAATGGGGCAGGCGACGATGCCCACGATGACGCTTGCGTCCGCCTTGCCATCGACCAGGATGCCGCTGCGAGCGCGATCGCGTCCTTGCGTCGGACCGCCGCCGAACGGCGCGCCGTGGCACTCCTGCGCGTCCTCCTCGACGGGCCTCGTGTGCCCTCCGCCTTGCATGCGGAGGCGGGGGCCAGCCGCAAGGACGTCGACGAACTGCTGGAGGCTGGGTTGTTGCGCCGCACGGCGACGGAAGTCGAAGCCGACCCCTTAGCGGGGTATCGCGTGGAGCGCATCTTCGCCCCTGCCCTGACCGCCGATCAGCAGCGCGCCACGGCTGCGTTGGGCAGCGCCCTGAACAATGCCAACGCGGCCCGCATCGAGGGGCGTCTCGAGCCCGGACTCTTCCTCCTCAACGGCGTCACCGGCAGCGGCAAAACCGAGGTCTACTTGGACGCGGTCGACCACGCTCGCCAACTTGGGCTGCGCGCCATCGTGCTGGTGCCGGAGATCTCCCTGACCCCGCAGACCGTGGAGCGTTTCCTCCAGCGTTTCGACAACGTGGCCGTCTGGCATTCCGGGCTCACGCCCCAAGAGCGGCTGGCAGTCTGGCGCCGAATGCGCGCCGGGGACGTCGATGTGGTGGTCGGTTCCCGCTCCGCCCTCTTCGCGCCGTTGCCTCAGCTCGGACTGATCATCGTGGACGAGGAACACGAGTGGACCTACAAACAACACGAGCCCCCGCCCCGTTACCTGGTGCGCGACACCGCCATCGAATACGCCAACCGCTCTGGCGCGGTCGTGGTCTTCGGCTCCGCCACGCCCGACGTGGTCACCGCGGCCGCCGCTCGCTACGGCACGCTGCAAGAGCTCTCGCTTCCCCAGCGCGTGATGCGTGTCGACCCCGCCGACCCCGAGTCGGCCCTCCAGTCGGCGCCGCTTCCGATCGTGGATGTCGTCGACATGCGAGAGGAGCTGCGCGGGGGCAACCGCTCCATTTTCAGCGTGGAGCTAGCCTCCGCGATCGAGACTGCGCTTGAGCAGGACGAGCAGATCATTCTTTTCATGAACCGCCGTGGCAGCGCCACGATGGTCTGTCGCTCCTGCGGCGCGACGAGGCTCTGCGATCGCTGCTCCGTCCCCTTGACCTACCACGCCGCCGTGGAGGAGCTGCGCTGCCATGAGTGCGGCTCCACGGCGACCCCGGGCTCGGATTGCCCCACCTGCCACTCCCGCATGCTGCGTCCCATGGGGCTGGGCACCGAGAGCTTGGAGGTGGCGGTCCGCGAGCGCTTCCCCGCCGCGCGCACCCTCCGCTTCGATCGCGACACGGCGGGCGCCCCCGATGGCCACGCCCGCATCCTGCGTCGCTTCCGCGAGGGCGAGGCCAACGTCTTGGTCGGCACGCAGATGCTCGCCAAAGGGCACGACATCCCCAGCGTGACCCTGGTCGGGGTGGTCAACGCCGACCTCGCGCTGCGCTTGCCCGACTACACCGGCCCGGAGCGGACCTTCCAACTGCTGACTCAGGTCGCGGGTCGCGCCGCTCGCGGACCGCGCGGCGGGCGTGTCGTGATTCAGACCTACGCTCCCGACCACTACGCCATCACAGCAGCGGCCGCGCACGACTACGAGACCTTCCTGGCGCAGGAGCTCAGCGCTCGCGCCGAGCACGACTACCCCCCGTTTGGCCGCCTGGCCCGGCTGACCTATGGCGATCGCGACCGCGGGCGTGCCCGCGACGTCGCGCGTCACATGGCCGCGTCGCTGGAAGAGGATCGCGTTCGACGGGGGCTGCCCGGCGAGGTGCTCGGGCCCACGCCTGCCTACATCTATCGGCGGCGGGACCTGTTCCGCTTCCAAGTCACCCTGCGCGCGCCCGACCCGCTGCCGCTCCTGCGCGTCATCGACTTTCCGCGCGGATGGTCAGTCGACATCGACCCCGTCTCCCTGATCTAGCCAGCTCTGTTGTTCGGAGCGCGGGTTATCGCACTTGTCCTGCGCGCCAGCCACAATGGCGGGCGGAGGATCGACCGTGGCTATTCGCCCCATCATCACGCTGCCCAAAGACGCGGACGTGCTGCGCGCCGTCGCCAGGAAGGTGAAGCGGATCGACGGGTCCATCCACTCGCTGGTCGAGGATCTGATCGATTCCATGCATGCTGCAGGCGGCGTGGGCTTAGCCGCTCCCCAGATCGGCGTCTCACTCAAGGTCATCGTGCTGGGCATCCCCGGCGTCGAGCCCCTGGCACTGATCAACCCGGAGATCGTGAAGCGTTCGGGCGGTCGCAGGATGATGGAGGGCTGCCTCAGCGTGCCGGGCTATCGCGGCGAGGTCATTCGCTCGCAGCGCGTGACCGCGAAGGCGCTTGGTCTCGATGGCAGGGCGATCCGGATCCGCGCGGAGGACGACCTCCTGGCGCAGGCGCTCGAACACGAGATCAATCACGTCAACGGCATCGTCTACATCGATCAGGTGCGCAATCCTGACCGATTCCTGTTGCTGCGCGACCTGGAGGCCGAGGACTAGCGCGCTCGGCCGCGCCCGAGAACGCCCGTCGGCGGGAACCTCTGCCCGCGCGGGGTTAGACTTGCCAGCGAGCGGAGGAACAGATGGCGGAAGTCCTGCTCATCACCGGCCTCGTCCTGGGGCTCTTCTACTTCCTTTTCATCCGACCCGCCCGGCGGGAGCAGAGCCGACGGCGGCAGGATCTCAACGCACTCCGCATCGGCGATGAGGTGCTCACTCGGGGCGGCTTGCTCGCGAAGGTGACCGCGGTGGAGACCCCCGCCGACGGTCCCATGATTCTCTCCTTGGAGCTGGCTGACGGTGTCGTCGTGCGGGCGCGCACGGAGGCGATTGCGGAGCTGCTGCAGCCCGCCCAGCTCGATGACGAGGATGACTTCGACGATGACGCGGGGGACGACCCGCCGAACGATGACGACGACGAATTGAGCGCCTAGAGCTCAGCCATCGCGCCCCCCGTGACCGGAACTGGGCCGGACCGTATGCTGGGTTGACCCGGGTTGGCACTGTGGGTGGTAACGGTATGGCAGCTGCACGTGAGTAGCCGTCGACATCAGATCTCGCTGGTCATCATCATCGTGGTGACCGGCTTCAGCATCTTCGTCACCTGGCCGGGCAACCCGGACCGCTACCTGCCAGACTTTATCCCTTGGCCCTCGGGGCACGGGATCAACATCGCCGGCTTCGATCGCGACGAGTTCCGCCTGGGCTTGGACCTCGCCGGCGGGGTCTCGGTCACGCTGGAGGCTTCCGGCACAGCGGTGCAGGTGCGGCAGGGGGAGTCGCTTCTCGATCTCTCCCGCCGCTCAGACGTGATCGACACCATCAGCACCGACATCGTCTCGCTGAATCTCTCCCTCATCGATCTGGACCGCGGTGATTACGACAAGACCCTGCGAGTCGATTCCCTGCTCGTGCCGACGCCCCTGGTAGTCGGGGCCGACGACGAGCTCGGAGCGGAGACGACGGCGGTCGCCATTCGGGCGGAAGAATCGCTGCTGGAGCTGGTGGATCGCCTGGACGTCATCGGCCTTTTGGTCTCGCTCAATCCGGCGATCGAGGATCTGTCCGTCGAAGAGTATGGCCAGCCCCTGCCGGACACCGTGGACCGCTTGGTCGTGCCGTTGGAGCTGAGCGACGAAAGCCTGACCGACGCCGTGGAGCAGGCCCGCCTCATCATCGAAGATCGGGTCAACGGCTTCGGAGTCTCCGAAGCGGAGGTCACGGTCCTCGGCGACGACCGCATCAACGCGCAGATTCCCGGCGTGACCGCCGAAGAGGCAGCCAGCCTGGTCGGATCGACCGCTTTGCTGGAGTTCCGCGAGATCGACCCCCAGCAGCAAGGGATCCCCATCCCCGTCGATGTCGTCGGCGCGCGTGCCACCGTGTTCGATGTGTTCGAGCCCAACCTCCCCTCGGATGACGCGCGCCTAACGACCTTCGCCGCGACCGATCCCGATGAGGATGTGATCGTGGTCTTGGGCCAGCGCTGGATTCCGGCGGTCGCGCTCAACGCAGAAGGCGACGCGGTGCCCCTCACAGGGCGCTTCCTGATCGCCGACTCCATCCAGCGCAGCCTCGACCAGAGCGGGCGTCCGACTCTCCTCTTCGAACTCAACGACGAGGGCGCCTTCATCTTCGAGAGGATCACGGAGCGGCTCTCGCGCACCCAGGCGCAGCTTGGGATCTTCGTTGATGGTGAGCTGATCAGCGCGCCCCGGGTTCAGGCGGTGATCCGGGAGAGCGGAAGCATCACGGGCCTCAGCCAGGAAGACGCGATACGGCTGCGCCGTCAGCTTCGGGCGGGCGCTTTGCCCATCAACTTCGTCGTGATTCAACAGACGGAGGTGGCCGCGACCTTGGGCGAGGATTCCGTCAGCGACACGGTCCAAGCCGGACTCGTGGCCTTCATCGCGATCATGCTCTTCATGATCGTCTACTACCGCCTTCCCGGCGTAATCGCTGCGCTGGCCCTCTTCGTCTATGCCTCCGTCGTCATGGCCACCTTCAAGCTCATCCCCATCACGCTGACGCTGGCCGGCGTGGCCGGCTTCGTCCTCTCCATGGGACTGGCCGTCGATGCGAACATTCTGATTTTCGAGCGGATGAAAGAGGAGCTGCGGCTCGGCCGCAGCCTGCTGGGCTCCATCGACACCGGCTGGAATCGCGCCTGGCCCGCCATTCGCGACGCCAACGTCTCGACGCTGATCACGGTGAT
>JAPUIR010000139.1 GCA_027296805.1 Chloroflexota bacterium
CGACAACCGCGGCGGAGAGCGCCACGACGAAGGACGGCTCGTCGGGGTCGTCGCTCGAGAGCGTGAGGGTCGTGGAGAGTGTCGATCCTGCGGTGCCGCCGCCGGGCTGAACCTGGACGGTCAGGCTACGTGTAGAGCCCGGATTGACGCTGACCGGAAAACCTCCGACGAGGGGCGTCACGGTGAACGCGGGGTCTCCTGTGGTCGCGGCCGCGATGATCAAAGGGGCGTTGCCGACGTTACTGACGGCGAGGCTCTTCGTCGGGCTCGAGCCCTCTGCCACGACGCCGAACTCGAGCGAGCCCACGGCGTCGAGGTCGGGTACTTCCCCTCCTCCGGCCGCACGCCCGCTTCCCGACAGGTTTACTACCGTGGCCGGCGAGCCGTCCGCGTTCGAGGCGATGGTGACGGTGCCGTTGAACGCGCCGACGCCCGGCGACGTGAAACCCATGTTGACGGTGCGTGTTTGCCCGGTCAGGAGCGTGAAACTCGTGGGCGCGAACACCTCGAAGCCTGTACCCGCTACCGTCATCCCCGTCACGACAAGCGGATCCGTGCCCGTGTTCGTCACGTTGAGGAACCGGACGGAAGAGCTTCCCTCGAGGGACTCGCCGAAGGCGAGGGACGAGGGCGTTGCGATGGCCGGAAAGTCGCAGACGTTCCCGACGCCGTCGCCGTCGCCGTCCGCCTGGTCCACGTTCGCGGTGGACGGGCAGTTGTCGCAGGAATCCCCGAGCCCGTCGAGGTCGGTGTCCACTTGATTCGGGTTCGCGACGAACATGCAGTTGTCGCAGACGTCGCCCAGTCCGTCGAGGTCGGCATCTTCCTGGAGGGAGTTCGCGATGAGCGCGCAGTTGTCGCACACGTCGCCCTCGCCGTCGAGGTCGCCGTCGGCCTGGTCCTGGTTGGCCAGCGACACGCAGTTGTCGCAGGCGTCGCCCGACAGGTCGCCGTCGGCATCCGGCTGCGCGGGATCGAAAACGGCCGGGCAAAGATCCGACGGGTCATACCAGCCGTCACCGTCCCCGTCCGGGGGGGGATCCGGACAGGCGAAGGGGTTCGGGACCTCGACACCTTCGCCGTCACGGTGCAGCACCGACTCCCCGCACCCACCCGAGCGCGACACGACGTAGAAGTCGACCTGCCCGAACGGCGTCGTCGTGGTATCCGTCGTCTGGGTCCCGGCCACCTCGTTCGCGGCACAGCCGAACACGATGCCGCCGAGGCGACCCCTCTGACCCCGATAGATGTTGAACGGACCGGGGATCCCGTCATCCGACCATGCGAGGTGGGTCGTGCCCGTGTCCAGGGAGACCACGAGCGAGTTTCCCACCTCCGCGCAGGCCGCCGTCGCCTCGGTGGATGCGCTCGCCCCGTCATCTGGCGGCATGAAAGGGGACGTGGTGCCGACATCGATCAGGGCTCCCACGGTCGGGATCGGCGCGGGCAACACTTCGATGATGCCGTCACCGAGGATGCTGAGCGCTTCGCCATCGATGGAAGCGCTCCGGAGGTCGATGGAAGCGATGCCACTACGGTCGCGCAGGCGAAACACCAGGGTCGCAAGGCGGCCGTCGGACGATCGCAGCTCCGGACAAACACGCTCGAGACGCTCGAGCCGCTGAGGCGTGCGGGCTCCGTGCCACGCGCATCCACTCGGCTCGTCCGCGTCACGTATCTCGACGAGTTCCAATCGTTCGCGATCGAACTCGAGATCGAGTGCCAGCTTGCGAGAAAAGCCCGTCCCGGACGCGAAGACACCGACCTCGACCTCGGTCTGCTCGGTGGCCTCCATGGCTGCCGGGATCGCGATCCACGCTCCGGAATCCACCACCGCGAGCCAGGCGTCCGCGAAGCGGTACGGTGCGGGAGATCCATCGAGCCAGGCGTCGAGCCAGACGAGGCCCGTGGCCTGCCCCGGCACCCCGACGACGTCCAGTACCACCCAGATCAGATCTCCTCCGCCGAAGGCGACCGGCCCCACCGCCCGGATGTCCAAGCGTCCGGGCGCGGACTCTTCTCCCGTGACGTCCCACGACGGGGCGCCGGGTGCCGGGGTGACGGCGACGGGGCGTACGACGGAAGGGTCGAAGCCGAGAGAAAGCTCCATGCTCACGATCCCGTCCCCCGCGCCGAGGGCGACCGGCAGCACCAACCGCTGTCCGGAAACCGCGATGATCGGCCGTTCCTCGCGCTTGGGCTCGACGCGCGCGAGGCTGCCCCACCCGACGGTCAAAGCGAGCAAGATCGCAAAAGCGGAGCGAATCAGGAAACTTCGACGGATCCCCATCATGGCGACGTCCCTCCCCCGGTGTAGTGTTCCGTCCCGGAAGTCATGTTGATATCTCGACGAGAGATCGTCGTTTCTGGCAAGGCTCTTCGACGACGAATACCGTGAGTATTCGGAGGAGGAGCAACGTAGCCAGGGTCGACGAAAGCCAGCGCGATGTTGGCATGACTTCTGGGACAGGTGATACGAGCGGTTCGGACCGACGGGAATGCAGGTCCGTCACTAGGGTGTGAGCGCGAATGTTCCGAGTTTTTCCCACCGCAGACGAGAACCTCCTGCGACCGGCCAGGAGATTCTCCGGCATCGGGCGGATCTGCGCCCGGATCTCCGCCCATGTCCAGGAGTCGCGCCGGGCAGTATAATAACGAGAACTGTTGCTCGTTCTTCAAGGGAATCTCTTGTCAACACAGGAGTTCGACGCCTTGGTCTCGCGTTTCTCCGGGGTGATGGCCACAGCGATCCGCCGCGTCTGCGGGCGCCGACACCGGGCACTGATCCAGGACGTCGAGCAGGAAGTCCACCTGGCTCTGTGGAAACGTCTCCAGAGTGGGAAAAAGATCGACCATCCGGTCTCCTACCTGTACAAGGTCGCCCTGACCACGGCGCTCGCGGTCCTGCAGAAGCAAGCGCCACAGGAGATTCCCGTCGATATGCAGGCCTTGGAATCCCGAACGCCGCAGCCGCGCTCCAGGCTGGAGCCGCCAGAGCGCACCCGACTTCTCGCCCAGATGCTGGCGCGGCTGCCCGCCGACCAGTCGCGGGCTCTGAAGGCATATCTTGCGGGGTTCAACCACAAGGAGGTGGCGGCGCTCTACGGCTGGAGCGAATCCGTGGCCCGCCACCGGATCTACCGGGGGATGAATGTGCTGAAATCGATCGCCCAGGGAGCATCCGACGATGTCTGAGCGGGATCCGAACGAACCGACTCTCGCCCCGTGGAGGGAGACCTTCCGCGACGCGCAGACAGCCGGCGCCACCAGCTGCCCGACGCCTGAAGCGCTGTCGGGTCTGTTCCTGGAGGATCTCGCCGGGGAGGCCCGCATCCAGCTGGCTGATCATGTGGTCGGCTGCCGGCGCTGCACGAGGGTGATGCAGGATCTCCTACTGCTGCACGGCGAGGCGGGCCACGACCTCGGCGAGGATGTCCGCGACACCCACGGCCGGGCGCCGTGGCGGCGCTGGCAGCTTGCCGCCGCCGCCGCGGTGGTGGTCGTCGGTGTCGCCCTGGCCGCATCGTTGTGGGAACGGATCGTCCCGGGGGTCCCGCCCACGCCGGCCGAGCGCGGGACCATTGCCGTGCCGGCGGACGTGGAGCCACCGGACGGAGCGGTGCTGCGCCGGGCACCCGAGCGGTTCGGCTGGCCCGAGGTCGAGGGGGCCGGCAGCTATCGTCTGGTCCTCTACGACTGGGAGTCGACGCCCCTCTGGGAGAGCCCGGAGGTGCAGGCGCCGACCGTTTCCCTGGCCGGTAACGTCGGCGGCGAGCTGGAGCCCGATCGGACGTACTACTGGCGGGTCTCGGTGCTGGTCGGTGTGGAATGGAGGCAGTTGCCGCTCTACCGGTTCGACATCGCTCCATGAACCTGCTCCGGCCGGGCCGTCGCCCGTGCGCGCTGCTGACATGCTTGCTCGTCTTGCCGATCCCGCTCCAGGCCGCGGGGGCGGCTCAGGACGAGGTCCGCGGCACGCGGTCCGAGGCTCTGCGCCAGCACGACACGCGGACCTCCCAGACAATGCTCGAGTCGGAGCTGGAACGCGCGCGCGAGGCCGATGACCTCGCGCGGGTCGCCGGACTGCTCTCGCAGCTCGTGGCCGTCCTCATCGAGGTGGGGCAGTTCGAGCGCGCCCTCCGGCTGGCCGACGAGGCGATCCGCTCCGCCCGGGGTACGGGCGATCTGGAGCTGGAGGCGTGGGCGCTCGGAGCGCGCGGCGACGCTCATTTCTTTCTCGCCCGGTACGGATCCGCTCACGAGGACTTCCTCTCCATGCACGAGCTGATGCTCCAGGTGGGCGACCCGTTCGGGGAGGCGAACGCGCGCAAGAACCTCGGCGTCACCGCCAAGTACGTGGGAAAGCCGGAGGACTCGGTGGCCCACCTGGAGGCCGCCCGGGAGGCGTTTCGCGAGCTCGGCACGAAGATCGAGCTCGCCTCGACGCTGGAGAGCCTGGGGGGAACGTACCTCGGGCTCGGCGACCACGCCAAGGCCCTCGACGTGTTCGAGGAGGCCCTGGAGACCGCCCGCGGCACCGGCGACCCGCGGGTCCTCCAGCAGGCGCTCATCCGGATGGCGATCTTCAACCTGCACAGCGGCTTTCCGGACCGGTCCATCGAGCCGCTCGACGAGGCGCTAGTCATCATCCAGCGACTCGGGATGCCCACGCAGGAGACGTGGGTTCACATGGTGAAGGCCTCGGCCCTGGCAAGCCTGGGGCGGGTGGACGAGGCGATCGCAGCCCAGGAGCTTGCGGTGCGTATCGCCAAGGGCCTGGACAGAGGCGTCTACTACGCGAACGCCCTCCTGGAGCTCGGGGCGCTGCTCGTGTTCGTGAGAGTGGACGAGACCCGGGCCCTCGACCTCATGGAGGAGGCAGTGTCGATCTACGAGTCGCTCAGCCTCCCGGTCACCTGGTTCATCCACGCGAACATGGCCCGGGCCCAGCGCGCGCGGGGGGAGCTGGACCTCGCCATCGAGCGCTACGACCGGGCGATCGAGGAGCTGGAGTCGGTGCGAGGGGGCATCGTCTCGGAGCACTTCCGGACGACGTTCTTCGAGAAATACCGATCCATATATGAGGAGCTGATCGAGCTGCTGCTCGAGCGCGGCAGCGCAGGAAACGGGGAGGACGATCATGTCCGCGCCTTCGAGGTGCTCGAGCGGGGCAAGGCCCGCGGTCTCGTGGAGGCGATTGTCGAGGCCAGGATCGACCTCGGCTGGCCGCTGGACGCGGATCTGGGGCAGCGACACCGCGCGCTGGAGAAGCGCCTCGCCGAGTTGCAGAAGGATCTGATGCGACCGACCGCGGACAGGGCCTCGAGGAAGGCGCTGCTCGAACGGCTGGATGACGCCGAGGACGAGCTTCAACGGCTGATCTCTGAGATCCGCAGCCGGAATCCGCGCTATGGGCTGGTTCGCTACCCGGAGCCCCTCTCCGTCGAAGGGGCACGGGATCTTCTCGATCCCGAGACCGCGCTGGTCGTCTACGCCCGTACCGGTGAGGGACTGTTCGCCTTTCTGCTCACCGATGAGCATTACCGCGCACTTCGCCTGGATGCAAGACCGGACGTCGTCGAGCAGCGCGTCCGCAATTACCTGGACCTGATCGCCCAGGAGGACCATGCCGGCTGGAGGGCGGTCAGCCTGCGGATCGCCGAGGAGATCCTGGAGCCGGTTCGAGCTCACCTGCCCCGGCGGATCCGCAGCCTCATCGTCGTGCCGGACGGCGCGCTCCACTTCCTGCCGTTCGAGACGCTGCTCCGTGTCGCGCCGGAGGGCGGCGGCGATCGTTTCCTGGTCGAGGACTACAACCTGTCGTACGCTCCGTCGGTGACGGCGCTGGCCCAGCTCCGCGGTCTCCGTGGTGACGAGACCGCGGTGCGCAAGAACGACCTGGTCATGTTCGCCAATCCCTTGGGGATCTCCAACGGTGGACCGACCTCGGCTGCCGCACAGTCGCGCAGCCTGTACGAGTCCGAGGGCCTGGACATCCCACCGATCCCCTACAGCGTGGCCGAGGCAAATGCCATTCGCAGCCTCGCCCTCCGGAACAGCGAGATCTACGTCGGCGAGGACGCCAGCGAGAGCAAGGTCAAGTCGCTCCCCCTCGACCGGTATCGCGTCATTCACTTCGCCACCCACGGGCTGATCAGCGACCGGCGGCCGGCCCGCTCGGCACTGCTGCTGGCGCCGGGACACGGCTCCATGGAGGACGGTTTCCTGCAAGCACGGGAGATCTACCAGCTGAGGCTGGCCAGCGACCTGGTGGTTCTGTCCGCCTGCCGGACGGCCCGCGGCCGCATCCTGGAGGGCGAGGGGGTGCAGGGGCTCGCCCAGGCTTTCCTCCACGCCGGATCTCAGGCCGTGGTGGCGAGCCTCTGGGAAGTGAACGACGACCGGACCGTGGGCTTCATGGAGCGTTTCTATGAGGAGCTGGTCCGTGGCGCGACCAAGGCGGAGGCACTGCGTGCGGCCAAGCTCGCGATGATCCACGCCGACGGCATGACGGAGCCACGATTCTGGGCGCCGTTCATCCTCATCGGGGCTGCGGACGAGGGCGTCGCGTTGACCCCGGCCCCGTGGTGGCGGCGCCAGCTGGCGTGGATCGTGACCGCCGTCGTTGTAGCGGTCGTCATCGGAGGGATCCCGGCCTGGAGGCGACGATACGTGACGACGCCCCGGTCGCCGCAGGAGCGCGGGGGCCGAGTCACGGTCTGAACATCCGGACCTGGTCAGGGCTAGCGCCCCGCAGCGAGGTGTTCCGCGAGCCTCAGGGCCAGGGCGGCCAGGTTGAGCGTCGGGTTCGCGCAGCCGCCGAATCAGCCGAAAGCAGGCCCAGGTTCACATATCCCCGATATCGGACGCAACCAATACTCGGCGGGCATGCCAGAACGCACTTTGAAACGCGTATCCGCCCGGCGCGCCTGTTGAATCGCTGCCGGGATTCGACTATCTTGGGAGCGCCCAGACCGAGGAGCCACCATGTCTCGAGCCCGCATTGTCCTGGTCACGCCACCCTACGACCGCATCGCTCCCGGCTACGAGTTCGTCAAGCACGTCACCAACCAGTCGCCGTCCCTGGGTCTTCTCCA
>JAPUIR010000014.1 GCA_027296805.1 Chloroflexota bacterium
AGCGCGGCCGCTCGAGCCGCAAGTAGCCACATCCGTCGCCCGCTGTCACCGTTAAAAGGAACCGGACCGCGCGAGGCACCTCCGAATGGGATTGGCGGAGATAGATGAGTGGGGGCGCCACATCCGTCGCCCGCTGTCACCGTTAAAAGGAACCGGACCGCGCGAGGCACCCCCGAATGGGATTGGCGGAGATAGATGAGTGGGGCCCCTGGGCCAAATTCTGGAAAGTTTCCTAAAGGCGCTGTCTACGTGCTGCTCCGTCGGGGTGACGATGGACACCGCGCCCAGGGAGAAAACCGCGTCAGCGCCAACTGGGGGCCTCTGGTGGGCTTATATCGATCACTTGGTCAGCGTTTGTTAGGCTGTCGGCATGTCAACACGTTGGACGGACCACGACCGCGCACGAGCCCTTGCTGCGTTGGAAATGAACGAGGGCAACGTCGCCCGAACAGCACGGGAAGTTGGAGTTCCCCGCCCCACGATTGCGTCGTGGCGGGATCGCGCCATTGAGCAGGGCGAAGAGTTGCCCATGCCAGCCGATCACAAGACGGATTGGAAGGCAGTCCGTGAGGAAGCGGGGCAGTTGTTCGCGGCCAATGCCATGACCGCGGCCGAGATCGTGCGCGACAACCTGGAGAAGCTCAAGGGCCAAGACCTGAAGGTGGGCGATCTCCAACGCGTGGCGATCATCAGCGGCATCCAGAGTGACAAGGCGTACGACCTCTTGGTCGGACGGCGGGGCGCGGAGTTCAACGTCAACGTCGATGCCCGCTCCGTCCACTACCCCGCCCTCGAAGCGCTCAGCACGGACGAGCTGCGGGCGCTGATCGCCCGCGAGGCAGCCCGCACGGACGCGGCGGCGGCACCGACTCCCATCCGCCCCGGCCTCCAGGCGGGGGGCCCGGGGGGCTGATCCGTCGGGGAGCGCGCCAACGACGGAGCGTGAAGTGTGTGGCCTGTACCACTACTGGCAGTTGGGGTTGCCCGTAAAGGGCGTCGTCACGGGTCGTTGTCTGCATTGCCGGCGGCTCTACAAGCGGAAGGGACCGGTGTTGCGGACTGGAATCTCTCGGTGGAGCAGGAACGGCGCTGGAACGATGCGCCCGCGCCCCTGAACGACTGGTAGAGGCCGAGATTCTGGGTCTCCTAACTGGACATTTTCTGAACTGCTCCCCTACTGACAAGCACTGCGCATATCTCGGGCTGCCTTCCAAGCAGGTGGCCGCGGGTTCAATTCCCGTCCCCCGCTCCACACCTCACTCGCACCGGCACCACACTGGCAAGGTTGGCCCGATCATGCGTCCTCGCGACGCTGGCCCACGTGGGGCGGGTTCGATTAGGCTCGCCCCGCGCCTGAGAGGGGTGTCGTGATGGCTGAGAACGCGGACGTGATCTTCAGCGGGGGCGTGGTGCATACGGTGGATGCGGAGAATCGCGTCGCCGAGGCGGTCGCGATCGCCGGGGACCGCATCCTGGCGGTGGGGTCGAACGCAACGGTCTTGGGCCACGCCGGACCCGCGACGCGGCGGGTCGACCTCCAGGGGCGCTCGCTGACGCCAGGGTTTATCGACGCACACGCGCACTTTGTGTTCGTGGGGAGCGGCAGCGACTCGATCGACTGCAAGGCGGCGGGGATGGGCAGCATCAGTGCGATCGTCGAAGCCGTGCGGCAGCGGGCGGCGTCGACCGCGGCGGGGAGTTGGATCCGGGGCTGGGGCTACGACCATTCCCGACTTGAGGAGCAGCGCCACCCGAACCGGTTCGATCTCGACCTGGCGTCCCCAGACCATCCGGTCGTGCTGACGCGAACCTGTGGCCACATCCTGGCTTGGAACACCCGCGCAATGGAGCTTGCCGGGCTCACGGACCAGGAGACGGATCCCGAGGGTGGGCGCTACGACCGCGACGAGCGCGGGCTGCTGGGCGTGAGTTACGAGCGGGCCAACGATCGGATCCAGGCCGCATCGACGCTGACGGCGGAGGAGATCCGGAGGTCGTTGGGCGCGGCGAATCAAGCTTATCTGGCCTCCGGGTGCACATCGGTGCACGACGCGGCAGGGCTGACGGGTCGCCCGATGGACATCGCGACTTCGATGGTGGCGGCGGGCGAACTCCAGGTTCGGCTTTACGCGTTCGCCACCGTCAACGCTGCCGATCACGCACTGACGGGGTTGCTGCCGTCCGGCGTGCGTTCGGGGTTCGGGGACGAGCGGCTGCGGCTCGGCGCTTTCAAGGTGATCACGGACGGCTCCAGCTCGGGGCCGACGGCGGCGACGCGCGAGCCGTACACGTCGGATCCGTCGGACTCGGGGATCGCGTACTGGGAGCAGGACGATCTGGATGCCTTGCTGGAGCGCGCGCATCGGGCGGGCTGGCAATGCACGGTGCACGCGGTGGGCGATCGGGGCATCGAACAGACGTTGGACGCGATGGAGCGGGCGCAGGCGGCGTTCCCGCGCGATGGCTTGCGTCACCGCATCGAACACTGCGGTATCACGCCGCCCGACCTGCAGGCACGCGTGATCCGACAAGGGATCGTGCCGGTGATGCAGCCCGCGTTCTTCTGGGAGTTCGGCGATGGCTACATCCGCAACTACGGACGAGAGCGCGCGGACGTGATGTTCCCGGCCAAGTCTCTGATCGAGGCTGGGGTACCGGTGGCGGGATCGTCAGACGCGCCCGTGACCGACTACCGCCCGCTGTTCGGGGTGGAGCAGGCGTTGACCCGCGCCACGATGGCGGGGGATGTCTGTGGCCCGGACGAGCGGGTGGATCTCGACACGGCACTGCGCATGCACACGATCAACGGGGCGTACGCCTCGTTCGAGGAGGAGCTGAAGGGCAGTATCGAGCCGGGCAAGCTCGCCGACCTGGCGATCGTCGACGCCGATCTGCGAAAGGTCCCCGCGACCGAGCTACGGGACCTGCCGGTGTCGATGACCTGGGTGGGTGGACGGTTGGTCTCCGAGGCGCCCTAGCTCCGAGACACGCTAGTCGCCGCCCTCGGAATCCTTGCCTTCAAGGCGGTCGAGCCGGCTGAAGATGTCGTAGTCGACTTGCTGATGCCCGAGCACAACGTTGAGGAGGATGCCGAGGCCCAGGGCGATGCCGCCGACGATGATGATGACGTCCTCGCCGCTGGCGGCCCCCGCGGCGAGCAAGATCGCACCGATAGTCGCGCCTAAGCCCGAGAGTACGGGAGCCGCGTGCCCGGCCTCGTCCGTTGCAAGTCGCTGAAGTGCGCGTCTGCGCATGAGAACCCTCCGAATCGTCTTCGAACCAGTCCGACCGCGTTCAGGCTAGCGTAATCGTATGGCTAGGGAATGGACATAGGCATCGAGGCGCAAGACCGCTATAGGGAGGGTGAGGTCGGAGCGACCGGTGTCGTGCCACTGCGCAAGGTCGGGAGGGGTGGGCGCGAACTCCAGGGCGGCGCGGCAGTCCCAGAAGAGTTGGTGGGGCTGATCGCCGAGCAGGCGGAGGCAGGCATCGAGGAAGCCGTTGGCGGCGTCGAGGCCGAAGAGGACGGCCAGGTTGACCCGGCCATGGCCGATATCGATGCCGGGCGGTCCGAAGGAGGCGTTGACCCAGTCGACGATGCCGGTCAGCTTGCCCCGGGCCCAGACGACGTTGCCGGGGTGGTAGTCGCGGTGGATGAAGGTGGCCTGGACCGGGGACGGATCGTGCCGGGCGGCTGCGATGATCGCAGCCCAAGCGTCGGGCTGATCCGACCAGGCGGGGACCTGCAGGGTGTCGAGAGCGACGTAACTGAAGTAGGGCCGCGTCTTCTTGAAGCGCCGGTCGACCTTGGTGCGGTGAACGGCGGGCAACACCGCCGCCATCTGATCGACGTACGGTCCGAGGTCTGTTGGCGCGACATCGATGCCGCCGGGGAGTCGGGACATGAGGACGGCGGGCGCATCACAATGCGCACCGCTGGGGTCGACGGCGAGGAGGCGCGGGGCAGCTACCTCGCTGGTGGCCAGGAGTTTGAGGGTGGATGCTTCACGGGCGGCGAGATCGGGTTCGCGCTGGAGCCAATCGGAGCGGACGTAGCGGCGCAGGACGGTTCGAATCAGCTCTCCGTCAGGGTTGCGGAGGTTGATCGCGTGGGTCGCGCTGGCGGTGCCGCCGCGCAGTCGACGGAGGCTGGCGACTCGGGTGCCGGGTGGCTGGTGCCGCAGAACCCAGTCGAGCGCGTCCGGCCCCGGCCTCTGTCGGAGCACAGCATCGAGCGCGTGGTCCATCCGCCTAGGGTAAGCGTCATGCAATCGCGAGCGAACGGATCAGTCCAGGGCGCCCGCCGCCGCCAGCTCCGCGACCCGATCGTCGTCGTAGCCCAAGATGCCTTGCAGGATCTCCTGATTGTGCTGGCCGCAGGTGGGACCGCTGCGCTGCATTTGCGCGGGGGTTCGGCTGAGCACGAAGCGCGAGGCCTCGATGATCGTTTCGCCGTGGATGGGGTGGGGCAGTCGCGCGAAGTGACCGCGGTGCTGGAGCTGCGTATCTTCCAGCGCGGTTGAGCTTCGCAACGCTGCGGCGGCTGGGATGCCGTGGCCTTGAAGGGTCCGCTCGGCCTCTTCGGCTTCGCGGCCGCAGGTCCAGACGGCGATCGCCTCGTCCAAGGCGCTCGTGCGCGAGAGCCGTCCTTCGAGGGTTTGGTACTCGGCGGCGTCGCGGAGATCCGCGCGATCGATACAGGTGCAGAGCGCCTGCCAGTCCCGATCGTCGCGGCAGGCGATCGCGATCCAGCGGTCGTCGCCCTGGCAGGGGTAGACGCCGTGTGGAGCCATTTGCGGGTCGTGATTTGCGTTGCGGTTCGCGGCGTGGCCGTTGATGTCGTAGTCGAGTAGGGCGGGCGCCATGAAGTGGAGGGACGCTTCGATCTGGGACTGATCGATGTACTGCCCTTGGCCGGTCCGACGGCGGTGATCCAGGGCGGCCATCAGGGCCGCGACCGTGAAGCGGGGCGAGACGTAATCGGTGTAGGCACCGGCCGGGCCGGCTGGCGGTCGGTCGGGGTATCCGGCGAGTTGGATGAAGCCGCCCGCGGCGGCACCCATCGTGCCGAAGCCGGCGACCCCGGAGTAGGGGCCCGTTTGCCCGAAGAGGCAGCTACTGAGTGCGATCACGCTGGGATTGATCGCAGAGAGAGCCTCGTAGTCCAGGCCCCAGCGCTGCATGGCGCCGGGGGAGAAGGATTCGCAGACGGCGTCCGCCCAGCGCACGAGGTCCTTCGCCACCTCGCGGGCCTCGGGGGTGGCCATGTTCAGGGTCAGGCCCAGTTTGTTGCCATTGAGATTCTCGAAGAGGCCGGAGTTTTCGAGTCCGGGCACGCCCCCGTGGAAGGGGGCGATGGTGCGCGCGGTCTCGGGCCGCCGGGTGGACTCGACGCGGACGATGGTGGCGCCGTAGTCGGCCAGGACCCGCGTGGCGGCCGGTCCGGCCATGACCCACATGAAGTCAAGGATCTTGACGTCGGCCAGGGGCAGGCCGTTGGGACCGTCGGGAATGGGCTGGGCTGAGAATGAGGCGTCGGCGATCTCCGCCAGGACCTCGTCGCTGTGTTGGCCCAGCAGGGGGGCGGGTCGCCGATAGCTCAAGGGCTGGAGGTGCGGTCTCACGAACGCACCGGGGTAGTTGGCCGTGCCCCCGTCGGGTCGTTCGACCGGGGTCCAGTACTCGCGGTGTGCCAGGTTGGCATTCTCGATCATGTCGGGAATTGTGGAGACGGGGACGATCAGTAACCTGCGCTCGCGGCCGGCGGCGAACAGCTCTTCCTTGGTCCTCGAGCTCGTGAACTCGGCGATGATGCCCTTGACCTCCTCGAACTCGGCGAAAGGGATCTGGCCGGTGAGGAGGCCGTCGGCGTAGCCGAGCCAGTCGGTGTCGCGCAGGGCCTGGTCGCAGGCTCCCTCCTCGTACATCCAGTCCATCAGGCGCTGGGTGAAGGGACCAACGGCGGTGCCGAAGAGATGGGTGAGGGAGATGAAGCCGTCCTTGGCGGGCCAGACGAAGCGTGCGTTGAGACCGCCCAGAGAGATACCGCCCGAGGCGCGGATCACCTCGGGACCACCCAGGGGCACGCCCAGCATCTGTGATGCGCAGGCCTGGTTGAGCGACTGCTGGATCGAGATGTCGATGTGCTGACCGAGGCCGGAGCGATGGCGTTCATGCAAGGCGATCAAGGCCGCGCCGGCGGCGTCGGCGCCACCGTGCTGGTAGGCCTGCGGCACCGTGGTGCGGACGGGGGCGCGGTCCAGGTCGCCGGTCATGTGGAGGAATCCCGAGGCCGCGTGGAGGGTGAGGTCAGTGGCGGCGTCGTTAGCTTTCGGGCCAGTGCTGCCGTAGGGGGTGATGGAGACGTGGATCAGTCCGCGGTTGATGGCGGCGAGCTGGGGGTAGTCGAGCTCAAGGTCCGCCATCCGTCCCGGGGCCGCCGACTCGACTAGGATGTCGGCGGTCGTGACCAGCCGGCGCAGGTCGTCACGGCCCTTCGACGTCTCGAGGTCCAAGACGATGCCGCGCTTGTTGCGCGCGTACGCCCACCAGTAAAGCGAGGCGTCCCGATCGCCGTCGCGACCCGCGAGCCAGGGGCCTTGGTCGCGCGCGGAGGAGCCGCCCGGCGGCTCGATCTGGATCACATCCGCCCCGAGGTCGGCCAGGATCTGACCGCACATGAGCCCGCGTTCGTCGCTGAGATCGAGTACGCGATATGGGCTGAGCATCGTTGGATCCCTCCCCACGCAGGGGGAGCATACGTGCGCCGTCAAGCGATTCCAGCGGCGATTGCCGCGGTCTTAGGACAGCCGTTCGCGGATCCAGGGCAGCAAGATCTCGATCACCCGTTCACGCGGTGGGGCCGACTCATTGCTGTCGCTCGGCGCCGCGAGGAGATAGTGATCCGAGCCCTCGAGGGGCACCAGGGTGCGATCGGTAGCTGCGCTGGCCGCGAAGATGCGTTGCTGCTCCGAGGGGAGAATATCGGTGTCGGCATCGGGGTAGATGATCAAGGTGGGGATGGTGACTCCGGCGATCGTTGTCTCCAGGTCGGCGTGTGAGGCAGTGCCGCTCCAGGTCGAGAGCCAGGCCCGTGGAGTCATGACGCGGGCGAGCCCGCCGGGGCCGTAGTTGCCGAGAAAGGGGTCCGCGGGCGCGAAGATGGAGCCCATGGCACGTGGCGAGGGATCGATGGCAAGGTCGAGGTACCAGGGGTTGGCGAGGGTGCGGTAAACCAGCAGATAGCGATGGAGGTGGGCGGCGCGTCGGACGCGGAGTTGCTCCTCGACGGAGAGTCCTGCCATGTCGCCCGACTCGATCGCGCGATGGGCGTGGCGCTCCTCGATGAAGCCCCGCGCCCGCCCGTCGATGCGCAGGCTGCGAGCGCGTTGCGCTTCGCGATAGGCGCTTAGCCAGCCGCTGTCGTAGTGACTTGGCTCGGGCCAAGGCCGATAGCCGTTGTCCGGGTGATACATGTCCAGCGCTGGATCGTAGGAGGTGGGGTCGGCTTCATCGGTGAGGGAGGGATCGAGCACGTTGAGCATGAAGCGACCCTCGCCTGGGTGCGCCGCGAGCCCGATGAAGCAGTCGCCCTGCGGCATCTCCTCGTGGGCCAGGTCGATCGGATCGCCGCCGGGACTCTGGGTGACCCGCGCATAGGCTTCCAACTCCGCTTGGGCCTGGTAGTAGGCCAGCAGTGATCCGCCGCCGCTGTTCCCGATCAGGACGATGTGTCGGTAGCCGCGATCACGTAAGGCGCGGTTGCCGGCCGCGATGTCGAGCAGGAGGCGTTCATGGACCATGTCGGTGTCGTTGTTGAGGTAGCGGCTGTTGTGGCCGAAGACCGCGATGCCGCGGTCGGTCAGGCCCGGCGCGAGATAGTGACGGCTGAACTCCCCGCGCGGGTGCATGAGATAGACGCAGACGTCGGGTCGCTCACCGGGCGGCTCGTAGAGCACGCCGCTGCTTGAGGCGCCATCGCTGGCGTCGATCGGGATGATCGTCTGCGAGACGGCGGGGTCAACGGTGCTGAAAGCGAAGCGGATGGGGGTTCGCGGTGCGGGCCTGGCGTTCGCCATGAGGTGGCCTCCCTCCGGCCGCGGGAGACGCTCCGGCCGAGGGCGCGCAGGCTAACCGTTTCGAGGCTCGTTCGTCACCGGACAGTCCGCGCACTCTGGTCAATCGGCGCGCGCGAGTCAGTCGGCCCGCAGGGGCCCGACACTGCGCAAGCGGAACTTCCATTCGCCCTTGTCGCGGACGATCTCGTCCTCGTAGCCCAAAAGCATGAGATCGGTGCGGCCTTCGGTGGGGACCTGGAAGCTGAGGAAGCACTTGTGGCGGACCAGATCGCCGTCTTGGTCGAAGAGGTGGTTGTCGGTGAAATGCATGCCCCCGGGGAACTGCTTCGCCAGGCCGTCGCAGAAGTCGATCAGGGCGTTGCGCCCTTCGGCGTGTCCGGCGGGACCGTCGAAGACGCCGTCGGGGGTGAACGTGTCGGCCCACCGCTCGGAGGCGGCCGTATCGGCGTAGTAGTTGTAGCGCGAGCAGAGGTCGAGGATGGCGAGGCGGTCTTCGATGTCGATCATGAACGTGCTCCGTTTCCCAGCGAGACGCGGAGTCTAGGCGGCTCGGCGCGCGAGACGCGAGGTTGTCGGTCTTCGGGGCGGAGAGGATCGCGGAGGAATCCCCACCAGCGTCGGCGATTGCCTAGTATTGAGCGCGACTGAACTGTATTCGGGCGCGGAACGGCCGACGACGGCGAGGGAGGGCATATGCCAGACGAACAGCTTGGCTTGATGGCGCATCTGCTGCGGCGCGCGGGCGTGGGGGCATCGCGCGACGAGCTCGAGCAGTACGCCGAGCGCCCGTATGAGGAGGTCGTCGAAGACTTGCTCCATCCGGAGCGCTTCGAGGCGCCCAACGACGATGTGGTGTTCCGCTACTTCCCGGCCATGGCGAACTCAGATACGCCGATGGTCTGGACCGGGCGCTGGATCTACCGAATGGTCAACACCCTGCGGCCCTTGGAAGAGAAGATGGCGCTCTTCTGGCACCAGGTGTTCGCGACGGCCTGGTTCAAGGGCGAACATGGACCGTCGATCCCGACGCACATTCAGATGTTTCGCGATCACGGCTTGGGCAGCTTCCGCAACTTGCTGCTGGAGCTTTCGCGAGACCCGGCCATGATCTTCTGGCTGGACAACAGCGAGAATCACGCCGACGCGCCCAACGAGAACTTCGGCCGAGAGCTGCTGGAACTGTTTTCGATGGGGATCGGCGCGTACTCCGAGGACGACATCAAGAACGCGGCGCGCGCCTTCACCGGCTGGACGTTTGAGCAGCCGATCCCGCTCTACCCGTACGGCGGCTTCCCCTCCAAGTTCGTCTACAACCCGGACGACCACGACGACAGCGAGAAGACGTTCCTGGGCGAGAGCGGACGCCTCAACGGGGAAGACATTATCGACATCGTGGCGCGGCAGGAGGCGACGGCCCAGTTCGTCACCCGGCATCTCTACAACTTCTTCGTGGCGGATGAGCCGCAGGTGCCCGCTTGGAGCGTGACGCCGCCGCAAGACCCGGATGCAGTTGACCAACTTGTGGCCACGTTCCAGGAGACGGACGGCGACATGCGCGCTGTGATGCGCACGCTGCTCCTCAGCGACTTCTTCAAAGAGGCGCGCTTCTCGCGGGTGAAGTCGCCGGCGGAGTTTGTGGCGGGGGTGTACAAGCTTTCGGGGGAGATCCCGCAGCCCGCTCCCGAGATGTGGAAGCTGCACTTGGCGCTGGCGTCGATGGGCCAGACATTGATGGACCCCCCCAGCGTCGAGGGCTGGCACACGGGCAAGGAGTGGATCGATGGGGGCACGCTGATGGAGCGGGTCAACTTCGCCGTCGATCACGTGGGGAATCCCGAGGCGCCGGGGACGGAGGCGATTCTGAATCGCATCGCCTCGTTGGGGGATGAGGTGACTCCGGAGACGCTTGTGGAGCAATGCCTCGAGTTGGCCGGCCCCGTGCAGGCGGGCGAGGAGACGCAAGCCGCGCTCCTCAGCGCCGCCGAGCAGGGGGGCGCGCTGCGGTTCGATTCCGACGAGGAGCGGGAGCGCTCCGCGAAACAGGTGGCACGCATGCTGGGCTTAGTCGTGGCGGCGCCCGAGTATCAGTTCGCTTAGGAGGAACAGGCGATGAGCGGAAATGGCACAGCGAAGGATCCGGTCCTGGTTGTCGTCCAGCTGACGGGCGGCAACGACTTCATGAACACGTTGGTGCCCTATACGGAGGGGGCCTACTACGACGCTCGGCCGCTGGTGCGGGTGGCCGAGGACGAGGTGCTGCCGATCAACGACACACTGGGGTTCAATCCCAACGCGTCGCGTTTGAAGGATCTCTACGACGCCGGGAACGTGGCGATCGTGCAGGGCATCGGCTACCCCAACTCCAGCCGCTCGCACTTCCGCGGGATGGATATCTGGCACACCTGTGAGCCGGACCGCATCTCCACGGAGGGCTGGGTGGCGAAGGTCATCGACCGGCTCGACCCGGAGGGCGAGAACCCACTGACGGCGGTGAACATCGGCCG
>JAPUIR010000140.1 GCA_027296805.1 Chloroflexota bacterium
GAAGGCGAGCCGGAGCGCCTCGATCAGCAGGTGCACATATTGCGGCGACTCACGATCCATAGCGCAGAGGTCGAAGCCTTCAAGCAGGTTGAGCGCGATGAGGGCGGTCAGCCCCTGGCCGTTGGGGGCGCACTCGTAGACGGTGTGATCGCGGTAGCGGGTCGAGATCGGCGCCTCGAACGTGGAGCAGTGTCCGGCCAGGTCCTGCGCGCTCATCAAGCCGCCGAGCGATTCCAGCACCGCGACGATTGCCTGTGCGGGCTCCCCGCGATAGAAAGCATCGGCGCCGCCTTCCGCGAGCGTGCGGAAGACGCGGGCCAAGTTGGGATTCCGACGGATCTCCCCGGGAGCAGGCGCGTGGCCGTCGTTCAGCATCTCGGCGCCGTTGGGGCTCGCTTCTCGCAGCTTGTCGGCGCCCCTGTCCCAGTAACGCGCGATGATCGGCGAGGCCGGGAAGCCCTCCTCGCAGAGGCGGATCGCCGGAGCCAGGACATCGTTGAGGGTCAAGCGGCCATGGCGAGCGAGGGTGTCCTCCCAGCCCGCCGCGGCGCCGGGGACCGTGACTGCGTGCGGGCCTATGCGGGGCATTTCGCCCTGGACGCCGAGCGCAGCCAGCGCTTCGATCGTTAGCGCGGCGGGCGCCCGCCCGCTGCCGTTGATCGCGCGCACGGTCTGCGTGGCGGCGTCGAAGAAGAGGCAGAAGCAGTCGCCACCAATCCCAGTCGAAGTCGGCTCCACCACGTTGAGCGCGGCCGCGGTTGCGACGGCGGCGTCCGCGGCGTTGCCGCCGGCGCGCAGCAGCTCGAGGCCGACCTGCGCCGCCAGCGGCTGGCTGGTGGCCACGATGCCGTTGGTCGCCAGGACAGGCGAGCGTCGGGAGCGGAAGTCGAACTCGCTACGCATCGATCGCTGCTCCTCGTACCCAGCAGGCGCTGGTGGAGCGCCGCTGGCGACGAGTCATTTTAGCGCACGCCGTGTCCTGGGGCCCTTTTGCATCTGCATGGGGTGCTGGCGAGGGAGGCCCCTGGCCGGGAGAGGGGCGAGCGACCGAGAATGGCTGTGTGACGCTTCAACTTCGCAATCCGCACAGTGTCCGGGCGGCGCTGCTCACGCGTGCCTCGGATGTGGAGGAGGTTGTGCTGGGTGCGGAGCCGGGCGAGGCATGGGCGAGCGTGGCACAGGAGGCGCAGGCGCTCGGGATTGCACTCCGCGAAGGGACGTCGACCAAGGGCGGCCGCCGAGGATCGGCCCGCGCAGGCGCGGCCTATGCCACCGTCAAGGAGCGCGCGCCGGCGGTCCTGGCGGAGCTGCTGGCCGAGGTCGGTCCGCGCGACCTGTTCCTGGCCTTGGACCAGATCCAGGATCCCCAAAACGTGGGCGCGATCTTCCGGCTGGCCTCGTTCTTTGGCGTGCGCGGTGTGGTGATGACGCGTGACCGTGCCGCGCCGCTCTCGAGCGTCGCCTACGACGTGGCGAGCGGCGGCGTCGAGACGGTTCCCTTCGTGGCGGCGTCGAACCTGCGCCGCGCGCTGGACGCGATGCGCGAGGCGGGCGTCTGGGTGCTGGGGACGACGGAACACGCGGAGCGCGTCCTGGACGACGTGCCCCGCGATCGGGCCTGGGTCGTCGTGCTGGGCAACGAAGAACACGGTCTGCGACGGCTGACCCTGGAGGCCTGCGACGAGACGTGCCGTATTCCGGCCCAGTCGGACGCGCCGGCGGTGGGCTCGCTGAACGTGTCCGTCGCGGCTGGGATCTGTCTGGCGGCCCTGCGTCGCTGACTTTTGTGGAGACGGGCCCGCGGCGTCGGCGCGGGGAGGCTGACAAGTACAGATGCTAGCTGATAATTGACCGGGGTCGGCGCGCGCGGCCATGCATCCGCCTAAGGTCTGGAAGCCGTACCCCGATCGAGCGATACCACTTCACTTTTCAGAGATTGAGAGCGGGCGCATGGCTTTTCGACGACGATTTTCGAAGCGGACGTTTGGCTTGATCATGGTGGCGGGTGCGGTGATCGGGGCGGCGTGCGGCAGTGGCGGCGACTCTGAATCGTCGGAGCCGCCCCCGGCGGAGAGGCAAGAGCAGCAGCAGGAACAACAAGAAGCACCCGCCGCCGAACCGGCGGCCGGATCGCAGGACCAGCCCGGCGCCAGCACGGTCCCCGTCGAGTTTGCGATCACGCGGGTCGACCGGGGGACGAAGCCGGGCATCGCGATCGATTCGGACGGGACGCCGCTCATCGCGTATCTGCTGGAGCGGCTGGGGAGCGAGGGCTGGGTGCGGGTGGCGCGGGGCGACGGTTCCGACGTGCAGCAGGTGCACACGGGCTATGTATACGGCCCGCTCGACATTACGGCGGCGGCGGACGGGCGGGTGTTTGTGGGGTTCCACGATCACGATACGGAGGACGGCGCGGTCGCGGTGCGGGACGGGGATGGCTGGAGCGTTTCCCAGATCGCAGATGATGGCCACGACGGGTGGGACTCGTCGATTGGCCTCGGCCCGAACGGCGAGCTCTACTATCTGGGCGTCGATCCGCTGCAATTCGACCCGGCCTCGAGTGGCGTGGAGCTGGCCACACTGAGCGACGGGGCCTGGACGGTGCGCGAGGTGGGTTCCGGCGCCCAGCCCTATGAGTGGGGTGTGGATGTGGCCACGCTGTCGGACGGCACGGTTGTGATCGTTTACTTCGATGCCGAGAGCCAGGACTTGGTCTTCGGCGTTGACGGTGCCAACGGCTTCGCGCTCACTTCGATCTTCACGGAGGGCGATGCGGGCCGTTTCCCGGTGCTCGCCGTGGACCAGAACGATCGGGCGCACGTCGCATTCTTTCAGTCGGCGGAGCGGGTGCGGGAAGAGGGACCGGCCCCAGGCAACGTGATGTACGGCGTGCAGACGGCGGACGGGGGCTGGCGTTTCGAGACGGTGGGCACGGTCGACGACCAGGTGCTCGGCTTCGCGGGCGCGCGGCGGACCGTCGCACTCGCGCTCAACGGCAACGAGCCGGTCTTGGCCTACATCGGGACGGAGCGCTTGACCCTTGCGAGGCCGGATGGATCGGGAGGCTGGTCGCGGCAAATCGTTGCCGAGGCGGAGGACGCCGCGCTCCAAGTCGTCGGCTTGGCTTTGGACGCCTCCGGGCTGCCGCACCTCACTTATTCGACCGTCACGGGTGGCGGAACGCTGGACGGCGAGGTCTGGTACGCGGCCCCCGTTTCCTGACCCGGAATCTCGGCGCTCCCTGTAGCCGTATCTCCCTCAAGGGTGGGTGGCTGATCAGGAGTGGGGAGCGACGTGTCCGTTGGCGACCTGGTCGATCTGGCAGGGGAGACCTTCGCTCGCGCTGAGTGGGTGTCGCTGTTTCTTGGTGTGGTGGGGGTGTACTGGCTCGCGTTGGGGTTCGGAGG
>JAPUIR010000141.1 GCA_027296805.1 Chloroflexota bacterium
TGGTGCGCGACCTCATGCCCCGCGGCCGCCATCCCTTCCACGAGGCGCGGATGGCGCTCCGCCACCCAGCCCGGCACGTAGAACGAGGCCGGGATCGCTTGTCGTTCTAACATCGCCAGGACGTGCGGCGCGCCGACCGTCGGCCCGTACTCTCCGAAGGAGTAGGCGGACGGCAGCTGCTCGACCTCCGGGTGGCGGTTGATCATGCCGGATGGCCCGTCCAGGTCAAACGTGATCACGACCGTGCAGGTGTTGGCGGAGTTGGTGGGCCGCAGGGAGGCGCCGCAGCGCGCGCAATAGCGCTCGTCGTCGGGGCGCTGGGCGGAGCAGACGGGGCATGGCATGGGGAGTGGCGCGGCTAGTCGAAGGCCGCGAGGACCTCCGCGTCGAGTCTTTCGTAGAGCCGTGGGTTGTTGGGGATGCTCTGGAAGATGGCGCCGTCGGCGCCGGCCTCTTCGAATCGCTTGAGCACCTCCACGATATGCCCAGCTGGCCCGACGGCCATGTCGCGCATCCGCTCCTCCTCGCTCATCTGCGGCGCGAAACGCTCGCGCAATCGCGCCGCCTTCGCTTCGTCTTCTTGCAGCGCGACCACGATGAACGCGGTCTTGGTGATCGTGCTGGGATCGCGCCCGACCGCTTCACAGTGCCGCTCGAGCACCTCAATCTTCTGCCGTAGCACGCTGGGCGGGCCCCCGACGTTCATGATGTCGCCGTACAGGGCGAGCGTGCGCAGCGTACGCTTCTCGCCGCCGCCGCCCACCATGATCGGGATGTGTGGCTCCTGCACCCCCTTCGGCGCGAAGGGCGCCGCGTCGAGGCGGTAGTACTGCCCCTGGTACTCCACGGGGCCCTGGTTGGTAAAGAGCGCGTGGATCAGAGCGCAGGCCTCTTCAAGGCGGTCCGACCGTTCTTTGATCGATGGATAGTCCCAGCCGTAGGCGAGATGTTCCCGCTCATGCCAGGCCGCGCCGATGCCCAACATCGCCCGGCCGTTCGTGGTCACGTCGAGCGTGGCGACCATCTTCGCGAGCAGGGCGGGGTTGCGATAGGTGTTGCCACTGACGATGGTCCCCAGCTTGAGTCGGCTGGTCGCTTCCCCCATCGCGGCCAGCGTCATCCAGCCCTCGAGGCAATCACCGCTTTCGTCCATGAAGGCCAGCGGCGGTACGAAATGGTCGAACGTCCATGCGCTGTCCCAGCGCCCCTGGTCCATCGTCTGCGCGACCGCGCGCATCTCTTCCCACGTGGTCTGGTTTCCCGGAATCTGCGATCCGAACTTCACCCAACGTTCTCCTCCGCGCGGCGCGCGTTCCCAGAGCTACCACTGCTTGCCGATGCCGCCGCGAGAGCCGTAGAACCCCGCGGGCCAGTTGCGTCCGCTGACCATCGCCTTGTCGACGTCCTCTTCTGTCGCGATCCCAGCCGCGACGATTCCGTCCGCCTCTCGCTTCGCCGCTGCGAAGATGCGGTTGAGCAGGAAGCCGTACGTCTCCGGCGCATCTTTCACCATCGAAATGACGCGGTCCGTTTGTTCCGCCAGCCCGCGGATGGTGTCGATCGTCTCCTCGCTCGATTCGGGGGTGTAGACGATCTCGCACATCCTCATCCTGGGCACCGGGTTGGAGAAGTGCATCCCCGCGAACAAGGCCTTGCGGCTGTCCGACACGTCGCGCGCGATGTCCGCGATCACGAACCCGGACGTATTCGACGCGATGATCGCCTCGGGCTTGAGGATGCCGTCCAGCTCCGCCATCACTGTTTGCTTGAGTTCCAGCTTCTCTGGGATCGCCTCGATGATCACATCGCAATCCGCCAAGTCCTCGATCTCCGTCGTGAAGGCGATGAGCTCGATCGCTGCGCGTGCGTCGTCGAAACTGAGCTTGCCGATCTCGACCGCCCGCTTCAGCCCCCACTTCGACTCGAACACCGCCTCGCGGGTCGCATCGATTAGCTCGTCGTTGATATCGCGCACGATCACCGGCATCCCGGAGACCGCGAGGATCTGGGCGATTCCGCCACCCATCACTCCGCCTCCCAGGATCCCGACTTTGCGAACGTCCTCAAGTTTCATGAGTCACCCCTCTCGCACTGCGGCCCGCATACTAGACTGCCCGTGGCTGAGCGTCCCCTTGCGCTACTCCACGACGCCGGTCACGCGAGGCGCGGTCACGGGCGTGATCAGAAACTCCTCTGGATCGACAGCGAGATACCTGCCCGGCTCCTCCTCGGGAACCAGATACTCCAGATGCGTGTGGTCGCCGAGCCCGAAGATGCACTCGTCGGCGATGGCCGCGTTCACGGTCCCGAGTTCCGTGCCGTACCCGATCTGCTGCCCCAGCTCCACGAAGATCTCGTCCAGGTGCAGGATCCAGGCGATCCCCCCGTAGGGTCCGCGCACGGCGACGGCGCGAGTGCCACAGTCAACGTCGGAGATGAACCCCGACCAAGTCACCTCGCCCGGCAACGGGGTCAGAATCGTGGTTCCACTCTTGACGAAGAGGTCGAGTGCTCGGTGCGTGCCGAACTCTCCGTTGGGGGCCCCGAACGGCCGCACCGCAGACTCCTCCCCGCGCGTTGGATTGGCGAGCCGGCCGTTGAGCACGCCAATCGTCAGCGCGGAGTCGGTTTCGAGCTCGATCGCGATTGGCTCCGTAGGCATTCGCACATCGTCGGGGGAGAGCACCAGGAGCTGGACAGCCTCAGCACCAATCAGGATCTCCCGCGGACCGGGAGCGAGATCCTCGAAGACGTACACGCCGTTGCCCAGATACCTCGCTGCTTGCCCCTCGGCCAGGGTGACCGACAGCCCCGCGTAGGGCTCCTCACCATCCGCGGCGCGCACTCCGTCTGGCTCAAGGTCGTGGTGGGCCACCA
>JAPUIR010000142.1 GCA_027296805.1 Chloroflexota bacterium
GTCATCGCTGGCCTCCCGCCACGACCGGTCCCCGTCCAGCTCCCGAAACCCCCGTGGCCCTTGCCGCCCGGTCTTGACATCGCTATCATACATCCGCGATGCGCGTACCGACAACTGGCGTCGCACACCCATCGGCGACCAACGCCTCCTGACACCCACTGACTCACGGTGGACCGACTGCGGAGACACCGTGAGCATCATTCCTTCCTCCTCTGCTACCCAGAACTGCGTGCATCGCTGGCAGATCGCCACGCGCGCCCAGCAAGGCGCATTTCCTGCCCACTGCCGCCACTGCGGCCAGCGGCGCAGCTTCCCCCTCCTCGACTACGACGACCTTCGCGCCAGCGTCATCCCGGTCCGTTCCTCCAACCGGCCCCCCACCTAGCCATAGCGCCAGCCCTCATGCCAGACCGACCGGCGCTCCAGTACACACCGCCGCAGATGCCACGCACACAGTCGCATCCGCACGTCCTCGACGTGGGCTGCCCGCAGCCTCCTGCCGGCGCCCGGCCACCGACGTAGCCACACCCCTTGTTCCGCCGGCCGTTCGCAGAGACCACAAGCTTGCATCGCACCGGGATGCTATGAGAACGGATGTTCCCCGCACAATCACCAGTTTCCACCCCCCAGGGGGGTGGAAACTTGTTACATACTTTGGCTCACCCCATCGAGTAGTCCAAACGGCCCCCCCGGACGGCTAGCCCTGCGCCGCGGGCCAAACCTCGCGCCACACCGTCTCCAACTGACGCAGATACTCATCGACCGGGATCCGGTCCGCCGCGTCGAAGCTGGGCAGGTGCAAGCCCAGCCGCGTGAACCCCGCCTCCAGGAACGACTGCAGCGTCGTTGTCAGCCCGGCCAGATCCGTCGTCAGCGGCGTCGTCGCTTGCAACGGGAACGATTCCGGATCCCGCCCCGCCGACTCCAGCGCCGCGCGCACCTGCTCCGCCAACGCCGACGCCCCACCCGGCCCGAACGCCGTCATCCCGATCCATCCGTCGCCGATCCGCGCCGCCCGCTCGATCGCCCGCGGCGCCAGCCCCCCAAACAGGATCGGAGGTCCGCCCGGCTGCACCGGCTTCGGCATCATGCTCATCGAGTCCAGTTCGTAGCCTTCCCCCTGGAAATCGATCGGCTCACCGCGCCAGCAGGCCCGCATCAGCGCCACGTCCGCCTCCAGCCGTCGCCCCCGATCCCGAAAATTCATCCCCAACGCCTCGTACTCGGACTCCTGCCAACCGCTGCCCACCCCCAACCGCAGCCGCCCCCCGCTCAGAATATCCACCTCCGCCGCCTGCTTCGCGACCAGCGCCGCCTGGCGTTGCGGCAACACCACCACACTCGTCGTCAACGCCACCCGCTGCGTGAAGCCTGCCACCCAGGCCAAAAACGTCAGCGGCTCGTGCTGAATCGTTCCTCCCGCGTAGGGCGCCTCCGCTCGCGTCTCCGTCGCGTAGGCGTACAGCACATGGTCCGTAATCCCCAGCCACTGATAGCCGATCGCCTCCACCCCCTGCGCCCAGTCGCGCAGCTCGCTCACGTCCAAATCCCAGTGCCAAGCCGGTAACTGCGCTCCCAGCTCAAGATTCGCCATGACAACCCTTCCCGTCCGCCAGGCCGTCAGAGGCCCTTCAACCTTTCGGAGACCCTATATCCTGTCCGCGCGATTATCGCGCCACCCACGTTCATCCACGAGAAGCGCTGTCCGTTGCACATCGGACGACGGATCTCACCGTCGATCGGAGAGCAGCGATGGCCCCGTCCCGCACGCTACTGCTAAGCCTCGCCATCGTGATCGCAGCGCTCGTCCCCAGCCTGCCGCTAGCCGCCGACCAGGAGGGCGATCCAGACGAAACAGGCATCATCCTCATCCCGCCCGGAGTACCCAGCACCGTCTGGCTAGGGGACCAGATTATTTTCACGATCGAACCAGCGGACATCACTTTCGTTCCGGCTGCGCTGACAGTCGCGACCTTCGCCTGGAACCCAGACATCCCCGCCATACCAATAGCCAACAGCATCGAGCTCACGTTCGACCCGCCCGGGCAAAGCGGAACGACCTCATGGGTCGGGTTCGGCGGCGAAACCCCAGGCCTCGTATCTGTGCAGACGACGGCGAGGGGGGCAACAATCAGCGTGGCGACGCCCGGATCCATCATCTTCGACGTCACGTCCCTCACCTTCGACATCATTCTCGAGGGCCGGACTGTCTCGCAAGACCGCACACTCCTCCGGCGCATCTCAATCCCCATCGTGCCGGCTGGACCAACCGTGCTGCCCCAGACCGGGAGCGGCGGATTGGCCGGACAGAGTGGTGGGCCCACAGCGCTTCTGCTGGCGCTCACGGCCGTCGCGCCGTTTGCCCTGGCGACAGCTCTCGCATCGCGCCACACGGGTGCCAAGCTTCGGCGGCCCCAAACGCCGGCCGCGCCGGATTCCCCAAGGGGCACCGACAATACACAGCCCCCAACTCGACAAGTTATGCTCAGCAGCAGGCCGCAGTCGAACAACCGTTCACGGGGGAAGTGCTGATGCAAACCGACGAACGCCACGCGGGCGAAGAAGGTGTGATCCGCAGCGACATCGCCGAGATGATCGACCGCGCCGCGGCCATGTCCGCCTACGCCTTCGCATCCGTCACGACGCAGTCCACCAAGAGTGACCGCCCCATGCCCAACGGCCTGGCCGAACGCCTCGCCGAACAAACCTACCTCGACGTCCTGCGCTACTCCCTCGACGAGTGCGCCTGCCCCTGCCACCAGGACCACCCCAGCCCTTAACCTCCACCGCTCTCAACCCTGCCTAGCCCCCTACGATCCAGCCCGCTCCACGAAGAAGTGCTCGCGATACCAGCGCAGCTCCGCGATGCTCTCGCGGATGTCGTCCAGCGCCCGGTGCGTCTCCTGCTTTTCCGGCCCCAAAGGACCGTCGGGATACCAACGACGCACCAGCTCCTTGAGCGTGCTCACGTCGATGTTGCGATAGTGCAGGTAGCCATCCACCGATGGCATCTCACGCCGCAGGAACCGCCGGTCTTGATGCACGGAGTTCCCGCACAGTGGTGACGTCTGTTCCGGCGCCCATTCCTGCATGAAGGCCAGCGTCGCCGCCTCCGCCTCCTCGACCCCTACCCGCGACTGTTGCACCCGCTCCACCAACCCGGACGCCGTATGCGTCGTCGTGCACCACTCATCCATCCCCTGCAGCGCCGACGCCTCCCGTCGCACCACGACCTCCGGCCCCTCCGCGATCACGTTCAGATCGGCGTCCGTCACCAGCGTCGCAATCTCCAGGATCACGTGCCGTTCTGGGTCCAGCCCGGTCATCTCCAGGTCCATCCACACCAGATGGCTCGCGTCCTGCATCCGTCGAGCCTACCAGCCACGCGATCGCCAGCCCCCATCGGAACGTCGCTTCCGTAGCGACCCCCGGCCCCGCCACCTGATCCACTGCCGGCCCGTCGAGCCCTGAACAAGCCTTACACCGCCAGCTCCCGAGTACCGAGCGTGCGGGGGGTCTCAGCGGCCGGAACGAGTCTTCACGAGCGACCCCCAGACATGCAGCCCCCCTGTCGTGAAACATGCGGGTCTCAGGGCCCACAGCGAGCTTTCCACGAGCCACCCCCAGAGATGCAACCCCCTGTCCAAAACCAGTACACAAACCAGCTACCCTCCCCCCCATGGATCCCGCCATCTCCTTCTGCCGCACCCCCGACGGTGGCCAACTCGCCTACACCACCCTCGGCGACGGACCCGTCCTCATCGTCACCCCGGCCAGCTTGGACACGATCGAATCGCGCTTCAAGGTCTGCGACGAGCACTTCTGGACGGGGCTCGCTTCCCACTTCACCGTCGTCTCCTACGACCGTCGCGGCACGGGCCTGTCCGATCGCGACCGCTCCGACTTCACCCCAGCCTTCGAGACCCACGACATCCTCGCCCTCGCCGACGCCCTGGGCGCGAACCAATTCGACCTGATGAGCGGATTCCAGCTCACCCCCGCAGCTATCGGCCTGGCAATCGACCAACCCCAACGCCTTCAACGCCTCGTCCTCTACGCCGCCTTCGCTCGCGGGGAATCGCTCGCGCCGGAAGAAACTCGCCTCTCGCTCACCCAGATGGCACGAGGATCGATAGGCTTGGCTTTCCGCTTGCTGGCCGACCTTACAGTCCCCCATGAGCCTCGCGAGACGCTCGATGCCCTCGTCCAAATCGGCCGGCACTCCCTCCACGCGGAGACCATGGCCCGCTTCCTCGAATCGATGTACGACGCCGACATTACCGACCTCCTGCCACGTGTCACCACGCCCACACTCGTCCTCCACCGTCAGGGCGACCTCTGCGTCAACTGGCAGCACGGCCGCGAGGTCAGCGCCGCCATCCCCGGCACTCGCTTCAGCGCCTTGCGCGGCGACGTTCACTGGCCCTGGATGGGCGACGTCGATCAAGTCCTCGACGCCCTCTTCGACTTCCTCGCCCCCGGCATCCCCGTCCCCGCCCGCGAGCAAACATCACCCACCACCACCGCCCCAAAGGCCAGCCACCAGCTGCGCACCATCCTCTTCACCGACGTCGAAGCCTCCACCCAGCTCACCGACCACTTCGGCGACGAGCAAGCGCGCGACATCCTCCGTCGCCACGAACAACTCACCCGCCGAGCCCTGGCCGCGCACGGCGGCACCGAGATCAAGACCATGGGCGACGGCTTCATGGCCGCCTTCTCTTCCGTCTCCGAAGCGCTCGACGCCGCCATCTCCATGCAGCGCAGCATCAGCGCCGCCTTCGATGGCAGCGACACACC
>JAPUIR010000143.1 GCA_027296805.1 Chloroflexota bacterium
GTGTGTGACAATTTTCCCTTTTCGCATCAACGGTGTCTAGAGGTCTATAGACGGTTTCGATGGGTGAGATACAGGCACGGGAATAGGACGCCGCAGATGGCTGCCATCTGGTGGAGGTGTCGATCAGAGGATTTCTTCGCGGCGCAGATCGGAGAGGGCTGCCGCAAACGCGTCAATTGAGAGGTCAATTTCGGCCTCTGAGTGGACGCACGAGACGAGGGCGATGGCGCCCAGGAGGTCGAAGCCGTGGTTCAGGAGGCTGCGGCGGAGGGGCCACTGGAGCGCGGCGGGAGTGGAGGGAACGATGGCCTGCGGTCCGGCGTTGCCCCAGTTCCAGGTGAAGCCGTCGTCCGGGGGCGCGACATCCTCCCCGAGGAGGATGTGCACAATGCTGGCCTGACCGTAGGCGGCACCGGGCACCTCCGCGTCGCGGATGGCTTGGTTCAGTCCCTGTGTAAGCCGTCGGGCGCGAGCGTTGGCCGTAGCGACGGCCTCGCCCTTCTTGATTTCGCGCAGTGCGGCACTGCCGACGGCGGCGCTGAGGGGGTTGGCGTTGTAGGTGCCGGGATGGGCGACGCGTTTGGCGCCGCTGCGGTCGCTGCCCCGGGGGATGGCGATCTGGTCGAGGAGGTCGGCGCGGCCGGCGACCGCACCTCCGGGAAGACCGCCCGCGAGAATCTTGGCCAGCGTGGTGAGGTCGGGCTCGATGCCGGTGGCTTCCTGCACGCCGCCGTCGGCGGCGCGGAAGCCGGTGACCACTTCGTCGAGAATGAGGATGGTGCCGGTGGCGCGGGTCTTCTCGCGCAAGAAGTGGAGGACGGCAGGGTCGAGCGGTCCGGTGCCCATCGAATAGCCGCTGGGCTCACAGATGACGGCGGCGTAGTCCTTGGTCTCGAGGGCGGCGCCGAGGGCGGCGGTGTCGTGCTGATCGACGACGGTGACAAGGCCGGCCATGGCGTTGGGGATGCCGCCGTCGGAGATGTGGCCGCCGGATCCCATGCCGGCGACGACGGAGTCGTTCCAGCCGTGGAAGTGCTCACGCAGGCGGAGGAGTCCGGGCCGGCCGGTGAAGGCGCGCGCGAGGCGGATGGCCATCATCGTGGCCTCGGTGCCGGAGGAGGTGAAGCGGACTTTCTCCGCGCTGGGGAGCAGGTCGAGGACGGCGTGCGCCCACTCGATCTCGCCGCGATGGGAGGCGCCATAGTGCGTCCCACTGCCGACCTGGTTCTGTACGGCGCTGACGAGCAGGGGATGGCTGTGGCCGAAGAGGAGGGCGCCGTGGCCCATCACGTAATCGATGATCTCGTTGCCATCGACGTCCCACTTGCGGGAGCCGGCTGCGTGGTCGACGTAGATGCCGAAGGGGTCGAAGTAGCGGACGTCGTGAGTGACGCCGTTGGGGAAGAGGCGCTCGGCCTCGGCGTGCAGCTCAGCGGAGGTGGGGTGTTGGGCCAGGAAGGCCTGATCGATCGAGGTGGTCATTCGCCGCTCCCGGGTATCGCCCTGGGCATTGATTGCCGTGAGCACCGCCCTCAGCATTGCCGTTGAGAATACGTTAGCCGGAGGCGGGCGGCCCAGGCCAGGCGAAAGCGGAGAGACAACAAAGCCCCGCCGAGGCGGGGACTCTGTCGGTCGTCATGAGGAGGCTCTAGGCGGCGTAGCGGGCGATCCGCTCCAAGGGACCAACGTAGGCGCGCCCTCCACAGTGGCTGCAGGCCATGCCCACGCCCGACTTGCGAACGAGGTGCGCCGCGTTCACGGTCTCGGGCGGTTCGATCAGGTGGATCTTGCCTTCGGCTCGCTCGATCTGGCCGAGGCCGCGGCCGCAGATCAGGCAGCTCACGTCAGCGCGTTCACGAACCACGTCGGAGCTCCATTCTGGAATGTTCATTGGATCGGTCCAGCATCGAAATCACCCGCTCGCCTTCACGATCTGATTAACAATACGCCGGGAGAGTCGGATCGGTTCCCTTGGTGCGAGGAAGTTGGCGTGGGATGTTGGGAGGGGGCTAGAGATCGTCGCCAGATGGGTGGGAGCTGCGAATGAAGGCCGCCATCTGGTAGGCGACGTCGGTGGCGGCCAAGCTGACATAAATCTGCTTGCCACGGCGCTGCACCTCGACGATGCGGGCCCGTTCCAGTTGGCGCAGATGGTTGGAGACGGCGGGTGGGGTCACGCCGAGGTCGTCGATGAACTCCCGGCAGGGGTGCTCCCGGCGGTCGCGTGCGAGGGTTTCGACGATTCGGTAGCGGGCGGGGTTGGCCAGGGCCTTGAAAGCCAAAAGCTGTGAATGGTCGGGCACGCGGGCTCTCAGTCAGTTAAGGAAATCGTTAACAATGTAGGGATGCGTGCGGCGATCCGTCAATGCGCACGTTGCGGCGAGAGCGGGCTATGATCGGGAGCGCATGGAGATCACCCGACGTCAAGCCGCCTATCTGATTTTGTTGGTGATCGTTGCGTTGGGCGCGCTGATCGCGGCCGATCAACTGATCGAGCGAGTCTCGCCCTGGGACTATGACGACTTCGAGCGCTGGATCGACGACCTGGGCGTCTGGGGCCCGATTGTATATATCGCGTTCTTCGCCTTGTCGATGGTGGTAGCGCCGATCCCGACCGGCCCAGCGCCCGTGGCGGCGGCGGCGGCCTTCGGCGGGGTGTTGGGCTTTTTCTACACGATGATCGCAGGGGTGATCGGCGCGGCGCTCTGCTTCTGGATCGCGAGGCTGTGGGGCCGGCCGCTGATGCGGCGCTTCCTGCCAGAGCGCGTCGTGGACGAGATCGACCGGGTCACGAACTATCTGGGGCTGCGAGTGCTATTCGTGCTGCGCCTGTTCCCCCTGCTGGGAGTGGACGCGGTGTCGTACGCGGCGGGGCTAACGCCGATCCGGTTCGTGCCGTATCTGGCGATCTCGATCGTGGCAACGATCCCGATCCTGGCGTTGACCTCGGCAATCGGCGAGGGGCTGCAAGACAACCGGGAGTTGGCGCTGGGCGCGGTCATCGGGCTGGCGGTCTTCCTGATCGTGCCGCTGGCGTATCTGGCGTTACGCCGCCGCCGGGAAGTCGGGCCTCTGGTGCCGCCCGCGGAGCCGGAGCCCGAGCACGACGGTGCGACGCCAGGCAGCGACTAGGAGTCGGATCATGCCTATTGAAGACGCGGTCGGGTTGCTGTCCCTGTTGTGGACACCGCTGGTGGTGGTGACGGCCAGCCACGAGGACGAACGGGGCGGAATGATCGCGGTGAGCGCGTTCGCGGCGTCGATTGTGCCGGAGCAACCCCGCCTGATGGTCGAGATTCAGAAGCGGAACCATACGCACGGCTTGATCACTGCGAGCGATCGATTCGCTGTCAATGTGCTGCGACGGGAGCGCTGGGAGTGGGTGCGCGACTTTGGATTCGTGTCGCAGGCCGAGAGCGACAAGTTCAGCGATGCGATCCCCTGGCACGAGGGCCCCCACGGCATCCCTTTGCTGGACGACGCAATCGGGACGTTGGTCTGCCGCGTGGTGAACGCGATGGACGGCGGCGATATGACGGTGTTTCTCGCGGTGGTGGAGGAGGCGGAACGGCTGCGGGAGGAGGAGCCGGTGTACTGGTCGGAGGTGCGGCCGTTGCTGCCAGAAGAGTGGGTGGAGGAGTACGGGCGCAAGCTGTCGCACGATGTGCCGGACTCCGCGAGTCGGATGGGCGAGATCGACTTTCGGCCCTGGCGGGGGGAAGACTAGCCCGGGCCGGTGGAGGGGGACGAATCCCCCTCCACCGTGACGTTCGATTACACGCTTCGGCGCGAGCGGCGGGTCAGCGCCGTGCCCATGCCGAGCGCTAGGACGGCCAGCGCGATTCCGATGCCGATCCAGAGGGCGGTCGAGCCGCCGCTGCCGGAGTCAGGATCGATCAGCGCGGGCGTGGTGGCATCCGGCGGCGAGACGGGGTCCTGGCCGCTGTCGACCGGGTCGGAGCCGGTCTCGCTCGGATCGGTGGCACCGCTGTCGAGTGTCCGAACCGGGTCGGGATCCGTGACGACGTCCGTGCCAGCACCGTTGCCGGAGGTGAGGTCGGGGAGGGTGACTTCGTCGACGCTGGCGGGGTCGGGCCAGACGATGCGGACGAAGCCGCCGTCGGTCGCGGCGATGACCTCCGTACCGAGCGCCGCCGCTCGTGCGAGGTCGGGTTGCGCCTGCATCAGCTCGGCGAACTCGTCGGAGCCAACGAGGACGTCGGCAACGTCAGCATCGGGGTCGAAGCCGTTCTGGATCCAGACGCCGTCGATGAGGACGTAGCTGTGGGCGCCCACGACGCGGATCTGCTCCGTGCCGAGCCGGGCGTTCCCCGCGCTGAGTTCCTCTTCATCCATGGCCTGTTCGACCGCTGCCTCGCCAATTGGGGCGGCGGCCGAGAATGCCTGCTCGACCGAGTCGGCGGCCTGTTCGGCCGATTCTTCGCCGAAGAAGGCGCGAAGCTCAGGCTCGCGGGCGAGGAAGGAGGTGAACTGGGTGACGATGCCGAAGCGGGTCGCCACTTCGACGATCTCTTCGATCAGCGCGGGACGGGAGCCCTCCAGGCGAAGCTCGGCGAGCAGGTCGGCCACGCGCTGCTGAGCCCAGAGTTGGGCGATGGTGGGATCGCCCAAGGCCCGCTCAGGGAGGTTGAGCTCATAGGTGAAGGTCTCGCGACCGCTGTCCGTGTTGCCGCTGACGCGGACGACGACGGTGCCGGGTTCGCCGTAGCGACCGGTGAGCAGCGTCTGGGTGCCGGCGAAGATGCCGGTGATGATACGCGGTGCCAGCGCGGTGACGTTGGCGCCCTCGATCTCGATCTCGACGTCGGTGAGGACGGGGGAGGAGATTCGCTCGAAGAGACGCGATACCTCCTCGTCGACGCGCTCTTGGGGCGTGACGTAGTGGCTGGTGCCGACGAACTCCCGCGAGAGCGAGTCCAGCAGCAGGGTGTTGACATCGAAGCCGAGACCGAAGGCGAAGAGCTGCGTACGGCCGGGGTTGGTGTCGCGTGCGAGGTCCAGGATGTCGCTAGGGTCCTCCAGGCCCGCGGTGGGGAGGCCATCGGTGAGGAAGAGGATGGTGGCGGGGCGGTCGCCGTCGGCCAGGTCAAAGGCGACGCTGAGGGCGGTGGAGATGTTGGTCGATCCGCCCGCGCGGCGCCCTTCGACGAAGGCGATGCCGGCGGCTGCCTCGGAGGCGGGGTGGAGGCCCTCACCGAAAATGCGGACGCCGCCGGAGTAGGAGACGATGCCGAAGCGGTCGTCCTGGCCGAGCCGTTCAAGAACGAAGCGGGCGGCGGCGCGTGCTTGCTCGATCTTCTCACCCTCCATGGAACCGGAGGTGTCGAGCACCAGGATGATGTCGCGAGCGACTTGGCTGTCGGTCTCGATTTCAGGGGCGAGCAGAAGGGCGAAGAAGCCGTCGTCGCCTGGGACGCGGTAGGGCAGGAGCCGTGTGTCGAGCAGGCCCTCACCGCCTCCGAGATAGAGGTTGAAGTCGGTGTCGGCGCGCCAGCCGAAGGGGGCCTCCCAGCCGAGGGCAAGGTGGCCGGCGGCGAGGCGCTCAACGTCGAGGTTGTAGGTGGGGGCGACGGCGGAGCGGACGTCCCAGGAGACGTCGATCTCGCCGCTGACCATCGCGGTCGCGGGCCGGGGCGACATGCGCGACCAGGGGATCTCGACCAGGACTTGGTCGAACTCCGCCAGCAGTGGTGTGGTCACCGTGAAGCTGACCTGGCGCTGCTCGCCGCGCGGGACGGGGAAGGCGCGGACTTCGTAGAGGTCGGCGCCGATCGATTGGAGAAGAGCCGGATCGATCAGCCGGCGGACGATGTCTTGGTAGATGCGACGGGCCTCGTCGGCGGGGACGACGGTGCCCTCGAGGGTCTCGGGGCCGCCCGTGAGCACCAGCTCGGAGACGGCGCTGTTGGGGGGCACGGGCAGAATGATGCGCCCCTCCGCGAAGCGGGAGCTGCGGTTGCTGAACTGCAACTCGTAACGGGCGATGGTTGCGCCGTCGCGGATGTCGAGGTCGACCTGGAGCTGGTCGAGGGTGGCGGCATCGGTGAAGGTCTGAATCTGGGGTGGTTCGGGGTGCTGGGCAAGCAAGGTGGCGGGCGCCAGCAGCGCCAGAATCGCTATCAGTCCGATGAGTCGATGCATGGGGGCCCTTGCTCTCTGCAACTTGTGCCAACAGTCCTGCGGCAATGACAACAGGACGACAGTCGAGGGGGGATGGTTCCCGACCGCGTCAGCATTGGGGACGCAGTACGAGCGGTGAGGTAGGGGAGTGGCCCGTGAACACGTCACGCTTCCGCTGATTGACCGGGTTCCAACCTCTGCCTAGGCTGAGGTTGTTCACCCAGAGCGAATTGTTGGGGTGTTGGAAATGAGCGAGACCAGGCCGGCCGCGGCGCCGGAGGTGGCGCCGGAGGTCACGACCGGATACCACCTGCCGCAACGCACCAAGATGTTGATCTTGGGCGGCGCGATGCTGGCGATGTTCCTCTCGTCGATGGAGCAGACCGTTGTCTCGACGTCGCTGCCGCGGATCGCGGCGGACCTGAACGGGTTGGACCTGTTCGCCTGGGTGTTCACGGCGTTCATGCTGACGTCGGTGACGACGATTCCCGTGGCTGGGCGGCTCTCCGACATTTACGGACGCAAGCCGCTGCTGCTGGTGGGCTTGGTGGTTTTCCTGGGCGGCTCCGCACTCAGCGGGTTCGCGCAGGATATGACGCAGTTGATCGGGTTCCGCGCCGTCCAAGGGTTGGGCGCCGGGTTCCTGATGGCGAACACGATGGCGATCAGCGGCGACCTCTTCCCGCCCAGCGAGCGCGGGAAGTACATGGGGGTGTTCGCGGGCATCTTTGGGATCAGCGCGTTGATCGGCCCACCTTTGGGCGGGTTCTTGACGGACAGTTTGTCGTGGCGCTGGGTGTTCTGGATCAACCTGCCGCTGGGCGTATTCTCGGTGATCGCGATCGCGATGTTCATGCCCTGGATCCGGCCCGCCAAACGCAAGGTGCAGATCGACTATCTGGGCGTGATCCTGCTCGCCCTGACGCTGGTGCCGAGTCTGCTGGCGCTGACGCTGGTGGGCACCAGCGCCTCGCTGGGGGATCCGCTGATCGTGGCGCTGTTCGTCGGTTCCGCGCTGGGGCTGGTCGCCTTCATGGTGGTGGAGCGCCGGGCCGCGGAGCCGATCGTGCCGCTGGAGTTGTTCAAGAACCGAACCTTCCGCACGGTGGCGATCGTGATGACCGGGATGGGTATCGGTGTGTTCGGGGTGACGTTCTTCCTGCCTTTGTTTGTGCAGGGGGTGATCGGCAAGACCGCGACGGAGTCTGGATCGATCGTGACGCCGCAGATGCTGGCCGTCGTTGTGATGGCGGCGCTGGCGGGGCAGATCATGGCGCGCACGGGACGCTACAAGGTGATGGCGTTGGTGGGGGCGGCGCTGCTGTTCGCGGGGCTCCTGACCATGACGCAGCTCAATGCGTCGAGCACACTGGGCGACGTGGTGTGGAGGGCAATTCTCTTTGGGCTGGGGATGGGATTGATCTTCCCGATCCTGATGCTGGCGACACAGAACGCGGTTTCGCAGCGCTATCTGGGCACGGTCGCGAGTTCGAATCAGTTTTTTCAGAGCATCGGCGGCCTGATCGGGGTCACGATCTTCGGGGCGCTGCTGAACAGCAGTGTGTCTGGGGCGGTCGCCTCGCGGCTGCCGGCCGACCTGGCAGCCTTCGCGGATCCGCAAAGGCTTGTCGACCCGACGCAGCGAGCCGCGGCGCTAGAAGCACTAGGCCAAGAGCAATTCCTGCTCGTGGCGGAGACGACGCGCAATGCGTTGTCGGACGCGATCACGGGCAACTTCACGATCGCAGTGGTGGTGGCGGGCCTGATCTTCCTGGCGCTGCTGACGCTCAAGGAGCTGAAGTTGCGAGGGGCCGACGATCACGAGGGCGCGGAAGATATCGAGGCGATGCAGGCGGCGGAGTCGGAGATGGCTGAGCCTGAGATGGCGGTGGCCGCCACATCCGTGCCGGCTCCAGCGATGGTGCCAGCCAGCGCCCTTCTCCCGTCACCTGCACACTCCCAAGCACACGCGCCGCCTGAGCCCGTGGCGCCTGTGCCCCTGGCGACTGCACCCGTGGCAGAATCGCGCGCGGAGCGAGGCAGAAGCCAGGCGATGCGGAGCCGGGGCATTCCGCTCTGGCAGCGAGCGCTGAACGTACGACTGCCCGGTTGGACCATGTCGCGCCGGCAACAGACCGAGTTGGCCGGTGCGCTGGCGATCGGGGGTCTGCTGGGGCTGGCGGCTTCGGTCAGCACGCGGAACGGCAGCGGGAAGACGCGCGGGCGAGAGCACGCGCGGGCCCCGGAAGGATCGACGATCGAGGCGAGCGCGAGGCGGTTACGTCGGGGCCTGGCAGATCGGATCGATCCGCCGCGGGAGTCGGCTAAACGCAGGTGGCGTTGGCCCTGAGGATTCGGTGCTTGGGCGCCCGCCGCATGAACGAGGTGGAGCCCAGGAGCTTCTTTTCCCACCCACGTAATGAAGTTTCTGGGAGGTATCCCCCAGGCCCCCTTGCAGAAGGGCTCAACCCCTCTGCACTCCCGGGGGACGATTGTTTGGCCCACTACTCTTATGACCGCGATAAGGAGAGGGGTTCCGTTGTGGCGCGGTCAAGATATCCCGACGAAGCAAGACGGTCAGACGTTCGAGAAATCAGTTGGAGGCGGCACCGAGCCGATCTCGAGCTACTCGATGACATGCTGGTCTGTGCGTCAGATCAACTTGCGCGAATCGATCGCTTTGACCACGACGGGCGGAGGCTTCAGGGGCTTCTCCTCACCCATTCGCTGAACGCTGGATTGTCCGCGTTCGGGCTGGTCGTTGATGGATACCCTCGTATGGCGTTGCACTTTGTGCGCCTTCTCCGCGAGGGGAACGTCGCGTTTCGTTGGTCATCTGCCGCCGACTCCGAGGCAGCAGTCGTCCAGCACTTCGCTGCATTCCTCGCTGGCACTGCTTGGCCCGAGGGGACTTGGCCTGCTGTAGGAGAGATGTCCAAGTCTCTACCAGATCAGTTCTCACACCCGAATTATCAACGGTTCAACGATGAGACGCGGAAGGCAGCCAATCGTCGGTACTCACATGCCGTCTCGGATTGGTCATTGAACTCCGTCGCGGGCGAGCGCAAGGACAAGGTCTGGGTCCTCGCAGCGGGGCCAACGTACAACGAAGCCCTTGTCCAAGAAGCGCTTGATGGCCTCACCCCGCATATCGGCTGGTTGCTCGTCGATGCCGCGGAGTTCGCGGCCGCGGTCACTGCACACGCGGATCACGAATCGGTCGATCCGGTCGTTGCCAGATTCCATGAGTGGGCAAGGACCATGTCCCAGAACTCGTCAACGAGCTAGAGAACGGTGGGAAGGTCGTCCGTCGGCTGGGGTGCTTCGAGTCAGCGCGCTTTCCAATCGGGGTCGCGCTTTTCGGCGAAGGCGCGCGG
>JAPUIR010000144.1 GCA_027296805.1 Chloroflexota bacterium
CCACGTCGTCGCCCCCGATTTGCGCGGACACGGGGACTCGCAATGGGTCTACGGCTCCGGCTACGCCATGATCGACTACGTCTACGACATCGCCCAGCTCGTCACCCAGAAGCACTTGGAGCCGGTCACGATCGTCGGGCACTCCCTGGGCGGGTCCGTCGCTTTGGAATACGCCGGCGTGTACCCGGACAAGGTGGCAAAGGTGGTGGCGATCGAGGGACTGGGGCCACGCCGGGAGCAGGTGGCGGAGATGGGGAGCAAGCCCGCGCCCCAGCGCATGCAAGAATGGATCACGCAGACCCACGGCTTCGCGGGCCGCGTGCCTCGCTCCTATCCCACGGTCGAGGACGCGGTGGAGCGCATGCACGAGGCGAACGCCCACCTCACGGAGGAGCAGGCGCGGCACCTCACGATTCATGGCACAAACCAGAACGAAGACGGTACCTACTCCTGGAAGTTCGACAACTACGTCCGCGCCCACTCCCCGTACCGCTTCAACACGCAGGAGGCCGAGGAGATGTGGGGCAATATCTCGGCGCCCACCCTCTTGATCTGGGGCGAGGAAAGCTGGTCCGGCGATCCGGCCCGCGACGGGCGCGCCGACCACTTCCGCGATCCGAAGGTCGCATCCATCCCTGACGCCGGTCACTGGGTCCATCACGACCAGCTCGGCACTTTCTTGGGCGTTCTCCAGGCCTTTTTGGCGGACTGAGCTCGCCTATTCGGCGAGCCGAATACGCTGGCGGGCTGACGGAACCAAGAGGCCGGGCTGGGTTGGTCGGGCGATACAGAGCCGAACCATCCCTGCGCGGCGCTGGGTACGCTTGAGGTCAGCCGGCCAGCTCCCGTACGGAGGACGCGATGACCATGTTCGACCGGATCACTGCCGAACAGCGCGCCCTGATCGAGGCGTCCAAGATCTTCTTCGTCGCCTCCGCCGCGCCCGACCTCGCCACCGGCCCCTCCGGTCAGGGCGCGGTCAACCTCTCCCCCAAGGGCGGCACTCCGTTGCACGTGATCGACGAGAAGCGCGTCGCCTACCTCGACTACCAAGGCAGCGGGAACGAAACCGCCCGCCATGCGACGGCGGGGGGTCCCGTCACGATCATGGTCATGTCGATGGACGGCGCGGACGCCGGCATCGTGCGGCTCTATGGCAGCGCCACCGTCGCGTCGTTGGATGAGTCTCCACTCGCCGATCGCGTCGCAGGCGAGACGGCCGCCGAGCTCAAGCTCAGCGAGCGTCAGATCGTCGACGTGCGCGTCGAACAGACGCAGACGAGTTGCGGCTACGGCGTTCCCGTCTACGAGTTCCTCGCGGACCGCACCACGTCGAACCGCGGCCGGCGCTACAAGGACAGCTAGGGCCACAACAACCTCGTATCGCGTAGCACGCCGCACGTGGTGGGTCGAGATCCCGCCTGCATCCTTGTTCACGCAAACGTGCGGGACGGAACTTTGATCGTGAGCGGTTCCCCCCATAGGGTTTGGGCATGGTGAACACACAGATCAAAGACCTTGAACTCTGGCGCGATTTCCTGCGCGCGCATGCGCACGTGTCGTCAAGCCTGGAAGACGATCTCCGGAGCCGTGCGGGCTTCCCGCTCACCTGGTACGACGTGCTCTTTCACCTCTCCGACGCGCCCGGCGGGAAAATGCGACTGCAGGATCTGGCGGACAAGCTGCTCTTCTCCCGCAGCGGCTTGACTCGGCTAGTCGACCGCATCGAGCAGGCCGGTTTCGTGGAGCGGGAGCCCGATCCCAACGACCGCCGCGGCGTCTCCGCCGTGCTCACAACCGCGGGACGTCGCGCGTTCCGGCGCGCCGTGCCCACTCATCGCAAAGGCGTCGACAACCACTTCCTGGGCACGCTCAACGCCTCGGACAAGAAGGCGCTGCGCTCAGCGCTGAAGAAGGTCCTGGCGGAGGCGTAGGTGCGCCACGCGGTTCCTGGCCCACGGACTTGGCTGAACCGATGCGGCGCGTAATCGCTCTGTTCTCGGTTCTGTCCCGTCCACGCCCGCTCGCCTAGAGTGGCGCGAACCCGGTACGCTCCAGAAGGTGGATCGTTGGCAGCGGGAGAATCAGCTTGAGCCAAGCAGCGCAGACACTCGATCGGCCGGCTGCCCCCACCGTTGAGCGGCGGGCGGCCGCCACACCCCCCCGGCAGCCAGCCTCGACGACCGCCGGTCCGAGCTACCTCGATCTGCGGCGTCGCATCATCGCAGCCGGACTGATGGAGCCCACGCATCGCTTCTACGTCCTCTTCGTCTCCTTCACACTGGGGCTGACCGGCGCCGTGATCGCGGCCATCATCTTGGTCGGGGCTTCCTGGTGGAGCCTGGGGATCGCCGCGCTGCTGCCGTTCCTCACCATGCAGTTTGCCTTCATCGGCCACGACGGTGGCCACCGCCAGGTCTTCCGCACCACCAAGCGCAACGACTGGTTCGTGATGCTGACCTCCACGATCTTCATGGGCTTCTCGCTCTCGTGGCGGTTGTGCTGGTCCATCCACCACGGCATGCCCAACCATGAGGACCTGGACCCG
>JAPUIR010000145.1 GCA_027296805.1 Chloroflexota bacterium
CGGGCGCGGGTGCTGGGGATCGACGCCGAACATGTGCAAGTGGTGCGTCGCGCGGCCCCCGCGCCGGCGCCGAAAATAGTGTCGACCGGGGATGCCGTACTCGCCCAGCGACTCCCAGCCCCGGGCCACCAGCGGAGCGACCGTCGTGAAGCCATCCTCGAAACGGGGCACGAACGCCATCATGTCGATGATCGGCTTGGCCGCCAGCCCCGGCACCGCCGTACTACCGACGTGCTCGATTGCCACCAAGAGGGCGCCCACGGTCTCGCGGAGTTCGCAGGCGGCGGTCTCGAACCGCGCGGGCCAGGCGGGGTCGTACGCCACAATGACCACCGGCTCCGACGTCGTCATGCATTCCTCCGTGGCTGCCCGCCGACCTTAACGGCCGTGATAGCCGGGATGTGCGCTCTCCGGCGAGTGGCGCCCTTGGTGGAACCACCTCATGGTCGAAGTGCCCCCTGGCCGACCGACCCATAGTCGAACGACCCATGGTCGAACCACGGAGCGGCATGCGAAACTGATGGCCATGAAGATCAAGCGGAATCCCACGCGCTCAGTCCGCGTGGGCGCGATTCAGATTGGCGGCGACGCCCCTATCGTCGTGCAGTCGATGGCGGCCACGAAGACACAGGACATCGCCGCGACGTCGCGCCAGGTACGCCTGTTGGAGCAGGCGGGCGCCGACATCGTGCGCATCGCGGTCGATTCCAAGAAAGACGTCGAAGCGCTGGCCGAGATCCGCCGTGGCACGGATCTGCCGCTCTCGGTGGACCTGCAGGAGAACTACCGCCTCGCTTCCCTAGTCGCTCCCCACGTCGATAAGTTGCGCTACAACCCCGGCCACCTCCATCACCACGAGAAAGACAAGCCGATCCCCGAGAAGGTGGCCTTCATCGCCCGCACAGCGCAGGAGCACGACTGTGCGATCCGGGTGGGGGTCAACTGTGGCTCTGTCGACCCGCGCATGCTGGAACGCTACGAAGACCAGCAGCAGGCCATCGTCGCGAGCGCCGTCGAGCACTGCGAGATCCTGGACGGCCTCGGCTTCGAACGCTACGTCGTCTCGCTCAAAGACTCCGACTGGCAGAAGGTGGTCGCCGTCAACCGGCTCTTCGCCGAACAACGGCCTGACGTGCCCCTGCACTTGGGCGTGACCGAGGCGGGCATGCCGCCCGACGGCGTGATCAAGACACGGCTCGCGTTCGAACAGCTCATCTCCCAGGGCGTCGGCGATACCGTGCGCGTCTCGCTTACCGTCCCCTTCGACGACAAGGGCGAAGAGATCACCGCCGCCCGTGACATCCTGCGCGATATTGAGGCGGGGCGCTTCCGCTCGGTGCCGCCCTCGTTCGGCGAGGGGCTGAACATCATCTCTTGCCCCTCCTGCTCACGCGTCGAGAACAACCGCTTCGTTGAGCTGGCGCAAGAGGTCAAGCTGGTGACGGAATACGCCCAGCAGTACGACATCACGATCGCGGTCATGGGCTGTCGCGTGAACGGGCCGGGCGAAACCGACGACGCCGACCTCGGCCTCTGGTGCGGACCGGCGGCGGTCAACCTCAAGCGCGGCGAAGAGACCATCGGCTACTTCGGCTACGACGAGGTGCTGTCGCGGCTCAAGGACGAACTCGACGCCATCATCGCGACCCGCGCCGACTGATCCGGCACCGGGATACGACATAACGAGACGGCACTAGCGCAAGGCGGACTCGCCCGCGATCGCGCGCACGATGTCGAAGTACGAGACGACCACCGCGAACATGATCAACAGCGCCAGACCGGTCAAGTGGACCAGCCCCTCCTTTTCGGGAGAGATGCGCTTGCCCCGCCGCACGATCTCGATCAGTACGAACACAATCCGCCCGCCGTCAAGCATCGGCAGGGGCAGGATGTTGATGATCGCGAGATTGATGCTGAGCAGCGCCGCCAGTTCAATGAGGCGCATCCAGCCCGCCTGCTCCACCACTTCCCCTGTGGTTCGGGCGATCCCAATCGGGCCCGCGAACTGAATTCCAGGGCCCCCGGCTATCCAAGTGCGGATGCGATTGCGCAGCAGCAACACCGTATCGATCGTGCGGTCCCAGCCCGCGGCCATCGCGCCGAAGAAGCCTTCGCTCTCCCGGACCACGTTGAAACTGCCGTTCGCGATCGTGATCCCTGTCGCGCCCTGCCGAATCTGAACCTCGATGCCCGCACTGAGGCTGACGAAGTCCAGCCCGGAGGCGGCGATGATCTCGCTCTGACGACGGAAAAGCTCCCGGCGCAGGCCGCTCACCGTGTCGTTCTTTTGCGTCACGTAGGTCTCGCCGTCCGGGAACGTGAGCGTGAGGCCCTTGGGCAGCTCTAGCCCCCGCCCGAACACCTCCTCTTGCACCGTGGAGATAGAGACGCTCAACGAGTCGGCGACGTCGAACACCGTTTCGCCCGGGCGCACGACGTGTGTGAGTGGAGGCGGCGCGAGCCGGGCGCGTGCCGTCACGGTGAGGATCTCGCTCGACGTTTCGCCGGCGCCCCGCAGCGTGGTTCCCTCTTCGCCCAGGGGCCGCTCGACCACGATCTCGACGTCGTTGCCCAGGGCCAGACCCAGCTCGTTGCTCACGTCGCGCGTGTTGCGCACCGTGACCCCGCCGACCTCCAGGATGCGATCGTCGGGCAGCAGCCCCGCTTCCGCGGCGGGTGCGCCCGGAATGACGGAGACGATTACGGCGGGGCCCGCCGCCGTGTCTTGCGGGATCAGCGCCGCCAAAGCGAATAACCCGATCGGAAGGACCGCGTTCACCGCCGCTCCCGCCGCCATCACGGCGATCCGGACCGGCCGCGACTTCGAGCCCAGCGATCGCTCGTCCGAGCGGACCTGGACGCCCGCCAGTCGGTCAATCGCGGCGGCGTCGGATTCGTCGCCACGTTCTATCAGCGGCACCTCTGGTGCGTCGATCGGTCGACCCGCGAGCACGAGGTCGTAGTCGACGAGCTCTGTTCCCTTGTCGTCTTCACTCGGCTCCGAGCGCTGGATGACCAGCGCGATCGGACCCTCGGGCTCCGCCCGCCGTAAGTGCGCGGCGAGCTGTTCCTCGTCGTGCACCGCAGCCTCGTTGACGGACAGAATGACGTCGCCTTCGCGCACCCCCGCTTCGTGCGCCGGGCTGTGCGCGTTGACGTTCTGCACCGAGAGCTGCGCGCTCTCCTCGCCCGTGAGCTTCACGAAGCCGCCCAGGGGCAGCAGGTTGATGGAGTACAGCGTCTCGCCGATCCGGAAGCCCCAGATCCGCGGCGGCATCCCAAACCCAAACTCTTCCACCCGCACTCCCGCCAGCTTGGCGACGACGAGGTGGCCCAGTTCGTGGGCGATCACCAATCCCACCAGGATCAGAAAGAACGGGAGGACGCCGTTGAGTACGACCATCAGGCGACCGTCATCGTCGCCAGCAGCCGTTGCGCTTCAGCCCGCCCCCAGCCGTCGGCGGCGTCAATCGCCTCCAGAGCGGGATCGGGCGTGGATTCGTGCGCGTCCATCACGCGCTCGATAATCGTGGGAATGTCCGTGAAGCGGATCTGTTCCTGCAAGAACGCCTCCACGGCGACCTCATCGGCCGCCGCCATCACAGTGGGATACGTGCCCGCCGCCCGTCCGGCTTGCATCGCCAGGCCAAGGCATGGGTAACGTTCGAACTCCGGTGTCTGGAAGTGGAGCGTGCCCAGCTTTGCCAGGTCCAGTGGTTCCACCGTGGGCTCCAGCCGAGTGGGGTAACACAGCGCGCACTGGATCGGGAGCCGCATGTCCGGGTTGCCGAGCTGCGCCTTGACCGAGCCGTCCCCCATCTCGACCAGCGAATGCACGATCGATTCGGCGTGCTGCAGGACCTCCACACGCTCGTAAGGCACGTCGAAGAGCCAGCGCGCCTCAATGGTTTCCATCCCTTTGTTCATGAGTGACGCGCTATCGATCGTGATCTTCTTTCCCATGTTCCAGGTGGGGTGATCCAGGGCCTGCGCGGGCGAAACACCTGCCAGAGCCTCTGCCGGGAGATCGCGAAGTGCGCCACCGGACGCTGTTAATATGATTCGACGGATCGCGTTGCCCTCTTCACCCCAAAGACACTGCCAGATCGCGCTGTGCTCCGAATCGATAGGGCGAAGTTGCGATCCCCCGCTGTCAGCGGCCGCCCGCAGCAGGTGGCCCGCCATCACCACCACCTCTTTATTCGCCAGCGCGACATCGGTGCCCGCCTGCAGCGCCGCCAATGTCGGTTCGAGTCCGGCCCGCCCCGCCGTGCCGACCACCAGCACATCCAGATCGGGATCGCCCGCCATCTCCTCCATCGGCACGACCGCGGCATCGATCTCCTGCGCGATCGACCGGAGCCGCTCGGCGACCTGCGGCTGCTCCCCGTCCGCCGCCCAGATGGCCCGCGGTCGGAATTCGCGCGCTTGCGAGGCCAGCAGGTCCAGATTGCGCCCAGCCGCGAGTCCCAGCAGCGACAGCCGTTCCGGCATCGAGCGCACGACGTCGAGCGTCTGCGTGCCGATGCTGCCGGTGCTTCCGAGCAGACTGAAGTGTGTTACAGAACGACCCATCTCACGAAAAAGTATACGACGGGTACCCCCACCAGCATGCTGTCCAGCCGGTCGAGCACTCCGCCATGACCCGGTATCAATCGTGAAAAATCTTTGACGTCTACCGCCCGTTTCATCACCGACGCCGCCAAATCGCCGATCTGCGCCGCCGGCGGCAAGGCCAGCGCGAGCAGCACCATCTTCCAGTACTCCACCTCGATGTTGGGCAGGTAGCGCAGCAGGACGACCGCCGTGAAGCCCACGACCCAGCCGCCCAACGCCCCCTCGACGGTCTTGTTGGGGCTGATGCGAGGCGCGAGGCGGTGCCGGCCCGCCATGCGTCCCACCGCGAACGCCCCCGTATCGGTGGCCATCACCGCGAAGATCGCGAGCAACAGCCACTCGTCCCCGGCTGGAAACTCGCTCAGCAGCATGAAGAACGACCCCAGCCACCCGACGTAGATCAGACCGCCGATCGCCAGACCGCCCTGGCGATACATGGTGGCGAAGGGGGGTGGCTCGCCCCTGTCTGGACGGTGGGAGCGCACGAGCTCCTCGATCACCGGGACGGCCAACAGCGCCAGTACGGCGGCGGTCAGGGGCCAGGTCGTGGGCACGTCGGCCACCAGGGCGACAGCGATCATCGAGACCACCCCACCCGCACCGATCCAGACCGTCGGCCGCGACAGAGCGAGCCCCATGCTGTGGCTGAACTCCAAGTAGGCGACCGCGAACGCAAGCGAGAGAGCCGCCGCGAGCAGCTCATCGCCAACCAGGATCACCGCCACGATGACCGGCACTCCCACGCCTGCTGTGATCACGCGCAGCCAGAGCTCGCCCGGCGCGGTCTCGCCCCACGACCGCAGCCGCTCTGCCCAGGCGGCTCGCCCCGAGTGCGCTTGCTCCCCGGAGTCCGCGGTCACCCGCTGCGGCCGTTCGTCCGCGAGCCCCCTCCAAAGCGACGCTCGCGCGTCGCGTAGGCCGCCAGCGCGCGGTCGATCTCGGCCTCGCCGAAGTCGGGCCAATAGGTATTCGTGAAGTGGTACTCGGCGTAGGCGGCCTGCCAAAGCAGGAAGTTGGAGAGCCGCTGATCGCCGCCGGTGCGGATCACTAAGTCGGGATCAGTCAGGCCCGCGGTGTAGAGGTAGCCGCTGAGCAGATCCTCGTTCACCGCCTCCGGCTCCACGCCGTCCGCGATCATCGCCCGCACCGCGTCCACGATCTCCGCCCGGCTGCCGTAGTTGAACGCGACGCAGACCGTCATCCGATCGTTGTCGGCCGTCAAGGCCATCGCGCGCTCCACCTGGCGGCGCACCGCCGCGTCCAGCGCGTCCAAGCGGCCGATGTAGCGCAGCCGCACGCCCGCTTCATGCAGCGGCTGGATCTCGCGATCAATCGTGCGGTTGAGAAGGCGCATCAGGCCGCGCACTTCAGGCCGGGGCCGCTTCCAGTTCTCGGTCGAGAAGGCGAACAGCGTTAGCACCTTGACCCCGCGCCGCCCGAAGTGCTCGATCACCGCGCGAATGTTCTCCGTCCCCGCGGCGTGGCCGTCCGTGCGTGAGAGGCCGCGCTGCTCAGCCCACCGCCCGTTCGCGTCCATGATCACGGCGACGTGCTGCGGCACGTCCGCCTGAGACGGAAGATCGGCGCTGAGGTCGCTGGCCTGGGGAGTCGATGTCGAGTCGCGCGAGACCACCACGGCTAGACCTCCATCAGCTCGTGCTCTTTCTGACTGGCCACTTCATCGACCTGCTCCACGAAGGAGTGGGTCACCTTCTCCAGAACGTCGTGTGCACGGTGCTCGTCGTCCTCAGAGATATCCTTCGACTTCAGAAAGGTACGCAGCTCTTCCTGGCAATCGCGACGAATGTTGCGGATGGCGACACGCGCCTCCTCGTTCTTCTGACCAACCTGACGTACAAGCTGCAGCCGGCGTTCCTCGGTCAGCTCCGGAATCGCCAGGCGGACGACTACGCCGTCATTCTGCGGGTTGAGACCCAGATCCGACTGCTGAATCGCCTTCGAGATCGGGTCGAAGGCGTTCTTGTCCCAGGGCTGGATCACAATCAAACGCGCCTCGGGCGCGGTGATCGTCGCGAGCTGGATCAGATCCAGCTTCTCGCCGTAGTAATCGACCCGCAGGTGCTCAACGAGCGACGGCTGGGCCCGGCCCGTGCGGACGCTGGCCAGCTCCCGCTTCAGGCTCTCGATCGATTTCGCCATCCGGGCGCGGGTGTCGTCCAGGGCGAGATCGATCAGCTCCGACTCGGCCATCCGGCGCCTCCCGCGCTGTCCCGGGCGGGGTCAGGACACGGCCGGATCTCCGGCCAGGCGCGTCTCGACGGCGCCCACTACCGTCCCCACAGCCCCTCCGACCACTGCCTGCACGATAGCGTCCGCCGGAGCGATATCAAAGACCAGGATCGGCAGGTCGTTCTCCTCGCAAAGCGAGAGGGCGGCCGTATCCATGACATGGCCCAAATTCTGCCCAATCGCGTCCCGGTACGAGATCGATTCATAACGTTGCGCATTGGGATCCGTCTGCGGATCGGACGTGTAAACACCGTTCGTGCCGGATTTCCCCATGTAGAGCCCACTCGCGCCCATCTCCACACCCCGCAGGGCGGCAGCGGTGTCGGTCGTCACGTAAGGATTACCGGTCCCCGCCACGAAAAGCACGACCCGCCCCTTTTCCAGGTGTCGCCGGGCCCGGCGGCGAATGTAGGGCTCCGCTACCTGTGACACGGTCAGCGCGGACAGAGTGCGCACTTCCAGCCCCTCAGCCTCCAGTGCGTCCTGCAGGGTGAGCCCGTTGATCACAGTCGCCAGCATGCCGGCGTAGTCGGCCGTGGCGCGGTCCATCCCCGTCTCGGCTGCGGCGCGACCGCGGAAGAGATTGCCCCCACCCACCACCAGCCCAGTCTCGATGTCGGCTTCCCGTACCTTGCGAATTTGAGTTGCAAGCCGACGGATGGCGTCGGGATCGATGCCGTACGTACGCTCGCCCAGCAGCGACTCGCCGCTCAGCTTGATCAGGACCCGGTCGCCAGCTTGAGCGTTCACAGCTTCATGATGCTACTCGCCCAACTCGTAGCGCGTGAAGCGACGGATCTCGATCCGCTCACCGGTGCTGGTGATCGTCTCGTTGACGAGATCCTGAATCGTTTTGCTGGGGTCCTTGATGAACGTCTGACTGAGCAGCGCCAGCTCCGCCGGCTCGCCCTCGGCGTCCTCCGGCAGGTCGGCCTCGCTCACCGCTAGCGCGCCCATCGACGCGATCTGCATCGCGACGTCGTGCGCCAGCTCCTTGAAGACGTCCGTGCGCGCGACGAAATCCGTCTCGCAGTTGATCTCCACGATCACGCCGATCCGGCCGCCATGGACGTACGACTCGACCAAGCCTTCGCCGATCTCGCGCTCGGATCGCTTGGCGGCCTTCGACAACCCCTTTTCGCGCAGCAGCTCGATCGCCTTCTCGACGTCGCCCTCGGCCTCGCTTAAGGCATTGCGGCAATCCATCACACCCGCGCCCGTCTTCTCGCGCAGGTCCTTAATCGCGTCGATGGAGATGGCCATCTGCCATGTCCTTTCTTCCTCCCCAGGGGCGGCTCGATAGCCGCCGTCCAAGGGCGCTGCTCCGGGCCAAACTGGTGGACCGGAGGAATGGCTGCGGGGGGCTCGGTTACTCGACGGCCACCGGTGCCTCGGCGAGGTCGCCGGCTTGCTCCGCGGCCGCGGCCGCGTCGACTTCGCCGGATTCGCGCTCCAGGGCACCCGCCCGGGCGGCGTCCGCGATCGCCGTCGTGATCAGCCGGATCGCCCGGATCGCATCGTCGTTCGAGGGAATCGGGTAGGCGATATCGTCTGGATTCGCGTTTGAATCGCAGACCGCGATGATCGGAATCTTGAGCCGAATCGCTTCGGCGACTGCGATCTTCTCCCGCGGCACGTCCACGATGAACAGAGCGCCGGGCAGCTGGTTGAGGTCGCGCAAACCGTCCAGATAATTGCGCAGCCGCTGCGACTTCTGGCGCAACTTCAGCGCCTCCCGCTTCGTGAGGACGTCCAGCTCCCCGCTGAGGTCCTGGCGCTCAAGCTGCAGCATGTAGTCCACCCGCCGGCGAATCGTCTGGTGGTTGGTCAGCGTCCCGCCCAACCAGCGGCTGATCACGAACGGCATCGCCGCGCGCCGCGCCTGCTCCTCGATGATCTCTTGCGCCTGTTTCTTGGTCCCCACGAAGAGGACGTCGTTGCCCTCCGCCACGGTCTCCCGTGCGAAATCCATCGCCTCCTGGAGCCGAGGCAGGGTCTGGCCCAGGTCCAGGATGTGAATACCGTTGCGCGCCGTGAAGATGAATCGCTTCATCTTCGGATTCCAGCGTCGCGTTTGGTGTCCAAAGTGGCAGCCCGCTTCCAGCAGGGCGCGCATCGTGATCGGATCGGACATGAGGCTCCTCAGGACGATGTCCAAGGCGGGACGACCGCGGGGACATCCTGGCTCTTCCTCGGCGTCCCGTGCGCCCCCGAGGGCTCACAGAATTTCGGCGCGACCGTCGCCCAGCCGCGTCCGCCAGAGGGCGGTGAATCTGGATTATACGAACGCGCTGCGGCGCTGAGCAATCCAACCGCCGCCTTGGTGTGCCATGGATGTCACCTGGGGCCGGTTCTCGGCGCTGTCGCCGGCTTGGTTGGCGTCGCGGCCATGCGTCGCCTAACATGGTTGCTCTTCCCCTGAATCCTCTATCGAATCAGTTGGAGCGATGGGTGCCCCGGTATCACTACGAATGCACGAAATGCGGACACGCGTACGACCTGATCGAGGGTTGGGACGCGAAGTCACAAAGGCGCTGTCCGGAGTGCCGCAGCAAGGCCATCCGCATTCCCAAGGCCCCGGTCATTATCTTCAAGGGCAAGGGCTTCTACTCGTCCGACAACCGCAGCTCGTCCTTTGAGAGCAAACGCCGCGAGGAAGAAACTGGTACCTCCGGTGATGGCACCTCCGGTGACGGCACCTCGGGTGACGGTACGTCTGCCGGCGGCGAGTCGGGCGACAAGCGCGAGACCAAGCCTGCGGCGGAGTCCAAGCCTTCCTCCTCCGGTGACAAGTCCGCCGCCTCCAAGTCCGCCAACAAGCCCAAGGCCGGCACCCGCAAGAGCTAGTCTCACCCGGCAGCCTTGCCGGAGCACCGATGCCGGAGCAGCGATGCTGGAGCAGCGATGCGCGTCGTACTGCAGCGCGTGACCGGCGCCTCCGTCTCCGTCGATGGGGAGACCGTGGGCGCGATTGGGACGGGCTTCCTGGCGCTGGTGGGCGTCGCGCAGGGGGACGGCGAAGCGCAGGCGGCCGCGCTTGCGGCCAAGGTCGCGGTCCTGCGTGTCTTCGACGATCAGGCCGGACAGTTCAACCTCGCCCTGGACGACGTCGGGGGTGCGGTGCTCGTCGTGAGCCAGTTCACCCTGATCGCGGACCTGCGCAAGGGTCGGCGGCCATCGTTCGTGCGCGCGGCACGACCCGAGCAAGCAGCCCCGCTCGTGGAGCACTTCGCCTCGCAGCTGGCGGGCTTGGGCATCGAAGTCGAGCGCGGGCGCTTCGGGGCGCATATGACGGTGGAGTTGGCCAACGATGGCCCGGTCACCATTGTGATCGATTCGGCGGAGTTGGAGACCCCGCGCCGCCAGGCTTGAGCCCAGATCGTTAGCGAACCCAGACCACTAGCGGTCTTCCTCGAGCGCCTCCGGCACGATGTTGAGTGAGATGTCGAGCGCCGGCGCGGAATGCGTGATCGCGCCCAGCGAGATGAAATCGACGCCGCTTTCCGCGTAGGCGCCCACGTCCTCCAGGGCAATCCCCCCGCTGGCCTCGGTCACCGCGCCCCGCGCGTGCGCCACCTGGACGGCGGCCGCCAGCGCCCCGAGCTCGAAGTTGTCGAGCAGGACGGCGCGGGCTCCAGCCTCCAGGGCCTCCTCCAACTCGTCGACCGACGTCACCTCCACCTCGACCGCGGTAGCGGGGCCCGCCGCTTGCAGCGCGCTCTGCACCGCATCGGCCAGCGTTTGGCCCCGCGCCCGCGTCGCCGCGATGTGGTTGTCCTTGATCAGGAGGGCGCTACTCAGATTGAAGCGGTGGTTGATCCCGCCTCCCACCCGCACCGCGTAGCGCTCCGCGACA
>JAPUIR010000146.1 GCA_027296805.1 Chloroflexota bacterium
TCCACCTCGAACTCATCCCGCCGCCGCCGCAGGTTCTCTCGAATCTCCTCCGCCTCCTGACGCGCGAACTCCTCCGCGCGTCGCGTGTCGACAGCCGCCGTGCGCTGCTCCTGCAGGTCGCCCAGCAAGTTTTCGACGGTCGCCTCGTCTGGAGAGATCTGGCGTGCGGCGTTCGCTAGCACCGGTTCGGGCATCCCCAAGCGTCGCGCGATCGCGATCGCGGTGCGGCGGCCCGGCAGCCCCCACATCAGTTTGTAGGTCGGTGCCAGCGTCTCCGGGTCGAACTCCACCGACGCGTTGATCAGCTGTCGCTCCGTGTGGGCAAACACCTTCAGTTCGCTGTGGTGCGTTGTCGCCACGATATGCGCCCCCACCTCCACGAGATGCGTCAGGATCGCCCGCCCCAGTGCGGCGCCTTCCGTCGGATCCGTTCCCGCGCCCAGCTCGTCCAGCAGCACGAGACAGCGCGTATCCGCCGCCTCCAAGATGCGGATGATGTTGGTCATGTGCGCCGAAAACGTCGACAGCGACTGCTCGATGCTCTGCTCGTCGCCGATGTCCGCGAACACCCCCTGGTAGACCGGCAACTGCGTCCCTTGCTCCGCCGGCACGGCCAGCCCAGCCTGCGCCATCAGCACCAGCAACCCCACGGTCTTTAGCGCCACCGTCTTGCCGCCGGTATTGGGGCCGGTAATCAGCACGCCCGCGGCTTCACCACCCACCACGATCGATATCGGCACCACGTCCCCCTTCAGGAGCGGATGCCGTCCGCTCTGAATCCGCAGCTCGGCCGGTGCCTCCACGATCCAATCGATCGCCTGATCCGACACCGGCAGCGGCGCTTCCATCTCCGACCCCAACGCTGCCTTGGCCAGCGCGAAGTCGATCTCCCCGAAGGCCCCCACCGAGGTCGTGATCTCCCCCGCAATCTCGCCCAGCGCGCGCGTCAGATCGCGCAAGATCCGCTCGATCTCACGCTCCTCCTCCAGCCGCGCCTCCCGCCAGCGGTTCCCCAACTCCACCACGGCCAGCGGCTCCACGAACACCGTCGCCCCCGACGACGACGTGTCGTGCACCACGCTCGGAAGCTGGCTGCGCGCCTCCGCCTTCAACGGAATCACGTAGCGTCCGTCCCGCTCCGTCACCAGCGCTTCCTGCGCGATCCCGTCCGCCACCGCCCGTCGCAGCACGCTCTCCACCTGACGCAGCAAACGGTCGTGGGTCACCCGCGAGGCCCGCCGTAGCCTCGGCAACGCGACGCTGGCGTTGTCGCGCATCTGGCCCTTCTCGTCCAGCGTCGTCTCGATCCGCTCCAGCACCGCTCCAAACTCGCCGATCCGGCCCGCGATCGCGGCCAGACTCGGCAGCTCACGCGAGAGCGGCACCAAGTGATTGCGGGCGTATCGCGCTGCACGCAGGAACGACGCGATGAGGAGGATGTCGCTCGCGAGCAGCTGACCGCTGCGTGACGCCGTGCTGACCTGTTCAGTGATGTCCTCCACGCTGGAAAGAAAGAAGTTTGCCTTCAGCCGTCGAACCAGGCGGGCCTCAGCCGTCAGGCCCTGCCATCGCAACACCTCATCCAGGCTGCTGCTTGGCACCAGTTGCTTCGCCGACTCGCGACCCGCGGGCGTCACGCAGTGCGCCGCCAACAGCTTCGTTATCTTCTCGAACTCCAAGTAGGTCAGGCTCTTGCCGTCCACTACGACTCCGGCTCTTGGAAGCGTGTCACCTCGAAACGCCAGAGCGTCAACGGCTCGCCCTCACCGATCTCAGCCTTCTCGCACGCGACTCGGATCTGCTCCGCCACCGTCTCGATCCCTGCCAGGTCCGGCAGCAGAAGCCCGTGCTTCTCCCCCGACTCCACGATCACCCCGAACCGAGCGGCGTCCAGGGCGCTCCGATCCGCGATCCGCTCCGGCGTCGAGAGCAAGTCCACCTTGTATCGCAGCCCCGGCAATTCCTCTGCCTTCACGGGCGAGAAACGCGGGTCGCGACTCGCCGCCCCGATGGCGTTTGCGACGATCTCGTCCAACAGCCGCGCTTCCATTGGGATGGTCGTGCCGATGCAGCCCCGCAGCGAGCCATCGCCACCCAGGATCGTGACGAACGCGCCCCCCTCCCGTGATCGCAGCCGCTCCTCGGCGAAGGGCACGTCCGCCAGCCGTTTGCCCTCCTGCACGTATGCCTCGACGGCCGCGCGGGCGATGCGAACCTCCGCCGGCGTGACCGGCGCCATCGCCCGCGGCTCCCCATACCCCCGCGCACGACCCACCTCCACCAGGCCCGTCATGTAGCCCACTCCCCAGGGCCCCTCGCTGGCCAGAATCCGTGTCGTCACATCGTGATAAGAGAGCGCTCCCATCAAGAACGCGACCGAGGGGATCGAATCCTCTCCCGCCTGCATCCGAAACGTCTCGTCGAAGCCCAGCATCTGCTCCAGATCCCAGCGCTCGAACGCGCTGTGGAACTGCTCCTCGAACTCGATCGAGGCCGGGTGGAAGCCATAGGGACCGTCCTCGCGCAGCGTGTGCGCCCCGTCCGCACTGGCGATGATCGCGACCCGCTTCGCGCTTCCCGCCATCACCTCCGCCACCACCCGGCCCAGCGCGTAGTGGTCCTCCGCCGACCCGAACGAGATCGACAGCATCACCACCGTCGCGCTCGGCGCGGCCGGCTCCAAGTAATGCAGTGGCACCCAAGCCGAGTGGTCGTTCGCTTCCCA
>JAPUIR010000147.1 GCA_027296805.1 Chloroflexota bacterium
TCAGTACCCTCGCACCTGCTTGAATCATGATCCGGCCAGCAACCCGCGGTCGAACGACCGACAGCATGAGGAGTCGCGATGAAACCCGATCCGCAGACCGTCGCCTTCAACGCCCAGATCGAGGCGATGCTCAACGCCGGGCCCGCCTGGGAGGGGATGGGCGCGCAAGAGCTGCGCGACCATCTGCGCGACAATCCGCTGGGGCCCCCGCCGGTCCTGCTCGACGAGGCACAGACCCGCACCGCACCCGGCCCGGACGGCGATGTGCCGTTGCGGGTCCTGGTCCCCGAGGTCGTCAATGGCGTCTACCTGTACATCCACGGCGGTGGCTGGGTGATCGGCACGAACGACGGGGCGGATGAGGCTCTCATGGCGCGCGCGGTCGCGACGCAGCAGGCGGTCGTCAGCGTCGGCTACCGTCTTGCGCCGGAGCACCGCTATCCCGCCCCCAATGACGATTGCGAAGCCGCCGCCGTCTGGCTCGCGGAGAACGCCCCCGCCGAGTTCGGCACCGACAAGCTCACCATCGGTGGGGAGTCCGCGGGCGGCCACCTAGCCGTCACCACGATGCTGCGCATGCGCGACAAGCACGACTATCGCTTCCGGGGGGCGGCTCTCCAGTGCGGCGTCTACGACCTGAGCATGTCGCCCAGCGCGCGCAACTTCGGCGACCGCCGCCTCATCATCAACACGCCGGTGATGGAGTGGTTCATCGATCACTACGCGTCGGAGCTGGACCTGACCCAGCCCGATATCTCGCCCATCTACGCCGACCTGCGCGACCTGGCTCCCGCGATCTTCTCGGTGGGCACGGCCGATCCGCTGCTGGACGACTCGCTATTGCTCGCCGCGCAGTGGGAGGCGGCCGGCAACGAGACCCAACTCGACGTCTATCCGGAGGCGCCCCACGTCTTCGATGCGTTCCCGATCCCCGCCGGTGCCGAAGCGACGGGACGCATCAATTCGTGGCTCAGCCGGTCGCTGGCCGACTAGGCGGCCGGCCGGGCAGATCGCGAGGCACGCGAGCCGAGAGCGCTAGTCGAGCGCGCCCGCGATGGTCAGTTCCGTCACCTTCTCGTCGTCGTACTTCAAGATCTCCTTGAGCACGAACTCGTTGTCGCGGCCGAACGTGGGCGCGCAGAAGCGATACTCGGCGGGCGTGCGGGAGAGGAGGTAGCGCGCCCCCTCCACGGTCGTGGTGCCGTGGATCGGGTGGTCGAGCTCCACGAACTCCCCCCGATGCTGGAGCTGGGGATCGGCGTAGCTCGTATCGCTGGTGTTGATGCGATGGGCGGCCACCCCGGCCTCCTGGAGGATGCGCTGGGTCTCCTCCGGCGGCTGGGCCGCGGTCCAAGCCGCGATGATCTCGTTCAGCGCGTCTTCGTTCGCCTTGCGCTTCTCGAACGTCTCGAAGCGGGGATCGCCGCCCAGCGCAGGCATGAAGCTGGCCTCGCAGAAGGCGTCCCACTCTTCGTCGGACTGGACGGCGATCGCGACCCACACGTCGTCTCCCTGGGCGGGATAGACGGCGTGCGGGACGCGACGAGGATCGCGGTTGGCGTTACCCGTCGTCACGCGCTGGTTGACCTCGAAGTCGAGCAGGGCGGTCGTCATGAGGTGCATGGCGGATTCTGCCTGCGACTGGTCGATGAAGCAGCCTTCGCCGGTGCGCTCGCGATGGTCCAGCGCGGCCAGCAGCGCGCAGACCGTGAAACGCGGCGCGACGTAGTCCGTGTACGCCCCAAACGGGCCGACGGGTTGTCCGCCGGGCTCGCCGCCCAGGTTGACGAAGCCCGCGATCGCGGAGCCCATCGTGCCGAAGCCGGCGATGTCGGAATAGGGGCCGCTCTGCCCGAAGAGGCAAGTGCTGAGCATGATCACGCTGGGGTTGATGGCGCGCAGGTCGTCGTAGCCCAAGCCCCACCTCGACATTGCGCCGGGGGAGAAAGACTCACAGACGATGTCCGCCCAAGCCACCAGGTCGCGCACGATCGCGCGGCCTTCCTCCGTGGCGAGGTCCAGGGTGACGCCGTACTTGTTCGCGTTCATGTTGGAGAAGATGCCCGCGTTCTCCGGGCCGGGCTCGCCGTTCTGGTAGGGCGCGACGGTGCGGCCCGTCTCGATCCGTTTCGACGATTCGATTCGAACGACAGTCGCGCCGAAGTCAGCCAGATAGCGGGTCGCGGTTGGCCCCGCGATCACCCACATCAGGTCGAGAATTTTGACGCCGTCCAGGGCGGAAGTTTCAGGCATTAGATGACCCCCTGGTCGCGCAGCGCGGCGATTTCGTCGGCGCTGAGGCCAAGCTCCCCGTAGACCTCAGCGTTGTGCTCCCCGACGTGCGGAGCGCGTCGGCGGTACTCCAGCGGCTTGTTGTCGACGCGCACGAAGGGCCCTGGGAAGCGCACCGTCCCGTTCCCGTCTGGCCGCTCGACGTCGCGCCAGTAGCCGCGTGCCGCGAGTTGCGGGCTGGTCGCGACGTCCTCGATCGTGGTGACCGGGACCAGCAGCAACTTGCGCTTCTGGGCCTGCTCTAAGCACTCCGCTTTGGTCCGGGTCTTGAGGAACGCCTCCACGACGCCTTGGATGCGGGTGTACTCCGCGATCGGCTCCTCGCCGCTGAACAGCAGCGCCCCGTAGCCGATCCAATCCTTGGCCAGATCCTCGTCGCTGCACATGCCCTCTTCGTGGGCCCACTCCATGAAGCGCTGCGTGAACGGTCCGATGGCGTTGCCGAAGAAGTAGGTCAGCGAGACCCAGCCGTCCTTGCAGGGCCAGATGATGCGCGCGCGCAAGGGGCCAAGCTGCATGCCTCCGGAGGCCCGCTTCGATTCCTGATCACCGATGGCGTGGGACAGGATCAGGCTCTGGGTCGCGGCGGACACGGAGCTGACCGCGGCGACATCCACGTATTGGCCCTTGCCGCTGCGGCGTCGCTCCGTGTGGGCGATCAGCGCACCGCCCGCCGCGTCCGCGGCGGCGTGGTGATAGGCCTGGGGCACCGCGCAGCGCACGGGAGGCTCGTCCGGCATGCCGGCCAGCACCAGCGGTCCGCCGGCCGCCATCAGGATCAGGTCGCTGGCAACGTAGTCGACCTTGGGGCCGTCTTGTCCCCAGGGCGTGATGGAGGCGTAGATGAGACGCCCGTCCGCTTTGGCGAGATCCGCGTAGCCCAGACCGCGTGCGGCCATCACTCCGGGCGCGTCCGACTCGAACACGAAGTCCGCGCCGGCGGCCAGGCGTCGGATCAGGTCCTGGCCTTGGGGCGTGTCGAGGTCGCAGGTGATGCCGCGCTTGTTGCGTGCGTAGGCCCACCAGAAGAGGGAGGAGTCGACGCCTTCTTCATCGCTGGCGAAGGGCGGCTCCGCGCGCGCGCTGGATCCACCCGGCGGCTCGACTTGGATCACGTCCGCGCCAAGGTCAGCCAGCATTTGGCCGGCGAGCATGCCGCGCTCGTCCGTCAGGTCCAACACGCGATAGGGACTTAACACGGATTAGCTCCTCCCGGTCGAGCGACAAAATAGCACCCGGCGTCGGAATGGGCTTCCTCGAGCAGTCCTAGCGGTTCTGGACCATGTCGTCGTAACGGGCGTCGACGCCGATCCAGCCACCGTCGACGACGATGGCCTGACCGGTGACGAAGGTGGACTCGTCGCTCGCCAGCCAGAGAGCCGCGTTGGCGATGTCGACGGGCTCGCCCGCGCGGTTGACCGGATGGATGCGAGACAGCATCGCTCGGGTCTGCTCCGGATCTTGGTTGAAGCCGGAGATGCCGGTCACGATCCCGCCCGGGCAGATGCAGTTGATGCGGATGTTCTGTGCCGCCCACTCCCCGGCCGCGGCGCGGGTCAGGGCGATCACACCGCCCTTGGAGGCGCAATACGCGCCGATGCCCGACAGCCCGCTCAGCCCGGCGATCGACGCGTTGCTGATAATCGAGCCTCCACCGCGAGCCTCGAGGAGGGGAATGCTGTGCTTGATGCCCAGCCAGACGCCCTTGAGATTGATATCGATGATGCGGTCGAAGAGTTCCTCGGGGCAGTCGCGGACGTTGCCCTCGTTACGACCGATGCCCGCGTTGTTGTAGACGATGTCGACGCCACCGAAGCGCTCGACAGCGGCGTTGAGCA
>JAPUIR010000148.1 GCA_027296805.1 Chloroflexota bacterium
TCACCGACGTGCGCACCAGCACCTCCGTGGGCCGCGGATCGATGATGTCGATCTCTTCCACCGTCAGGGGCTCGTTGGCTCCGTGCAGAATCGCTGCTTTCATCTCGCTTCTTCCTCCTCTGGCCCAGTCGCCTTGGGCGAACTGGTCATCGACTGGTCATCGACGGTGTGGGCAGGCGCTCATCGCGGGCGCCTGCAGCAACTCGGGTCGCGCATTCTCGCGCTGCGCAATCTAGATCGCGGGCAACGACGCGACAAGGCCAACGCTGCAATGAAGACAGTGGCCGCTCAGCGAATGTTCGGAATGCGGAACCGGCGCCGCTTCGGCTTGCGCCGCTCCTGCACCCGGCGATATCCCCCCACCGCCACCCCCAGCAGCCCCGACTCCGTGAACACCCCCTCCTCGACCAGCTCCGCGAAGCGCACGTTGAAACCGTCGATCCGTGCGCGCAGTTGATCTTCGCTCAGGCGGTTGAGCAAGCGCACCAAGCGCCAAATCTTGTACCCGGCGAACGCATAGATCAGCAGGAAGACGAACAGCGTGAGCGCCAGCGCTAGCAGCCCACCGATCACGACAGCGTCGCGGATGTCCTGAATCTCCATCGACGGAGTGTATCGCGCGCGGGCGGGGGAGAAGGCTAGGCGGCCGACGCGACAGGGGCTGGATGCCGGCGATCGAGCTCGGCCAGCATCAATTCGGCGCAGTCGTCGCACAGACCGTGGCTCACCTGACCCGGCGCGGGCTGGCTGGCTGGAATCGTGTCCAGCAACTTCTCGCAACGGCAGCAAACGACCCGCATGCGTATCCCTCTACTTGGGCCCCTCTATCTAGGCCCCTCTACTAAGGAAGGCGCGACAACCTCTCTTTCGTGACGGTCCCACGCGAACCTAGAAGCGACATAACGAAACGCACCCGCTAGCCCCTGGCCCTTAGTCGCTAGCACCGAAAACCAGCGCTTTGACGCGCTCCACGTCCACGTGGGCCCGGACGACGTCCGCCAACTGATCGAACGCGGCCTCCCGGGGCGCCACGCCGCCTGGGCCCGGCCGCCCCAGCGCTCCCAGCAGGGCCTGGCGCAGGACATCGTTCTCCAGCAGTCCGTGCACGTAGGCCCCGGAGATCTGACCATCGGCCGATACGGCCCCGCTCGGCCGCCCTTCGATCTCGAGCAGGGGAGCGCAGTCCCCCTCGCTCTGCCCCATGTGGATCTCATACCCCTCCACACGCAGCCCCGACGCCCCCGCGAAGGGACCCTGCCCCGCCACGATCGACCCCGACACCCGCCGCGTCTCCTTCGCCGCCTCGAAGCGCGTCTCCACCGGCAACAGCCCCAGCCCCTGCACCCGGGTGCCGGGCTTGGCCTCCACCCCCATCTCGTCCACGATGCTGGTGCCCAGCATCTGGAACCCGCCGCATACCCCCAGCACCACGCAGCCCAGCCGCGCTCGCTCCACGATCGCGGCGTCCAATCCTCGCTCCCGCAGCACCGCCAGATCCGCGATAGTCGCCTTCGTCCCCGGCAGCACGATCAGATCCGGGCTGCCCAGAGCCGACGCGGACTCCACGTAGCGCACGCCCACGCCCGGCTCCCGTCCTAGCGCCGCGAACTCGTCGAAATTGGCGATTCGCGGATGATGGATCACTGCCACGTCAATTGCCGTCTCCCCGCTTCCGGCCCCGCCGCCCCGCTCCAGCGCCACGGCGTCCTCCTCTGCGATCGCGAGATCCCGGATCCATGGCACGACGCCCAGCACCGGCACCCCAGTCCGCTCCTCGATCTCGACCAGTGCCGGGTCGAGCAAGCGCCGGTCGCCCCGGAAGCGGTTGATCAAGAAGCCACGCACCAGCGGCCGGTCCTCCGGCTCGAGCAATTCCAGCGTCCCCAGCAGATGAGCGAACACGCCCCCCCGATCGATGTCGCCTGCCAGCAGCACCGTCGCGCCCGCGTGTCGCGCCACCCGCATATTGACGATGTCGCCGGCCCGCAGGTTCGGCTCCGCCGGACTGCCCGCCCCCTCAGCCACGATCAGCTCGTACTGCGAGCGCAACCTCGTCAACGCCCGCTCCACGTGTGGCCAGAGATCCCGTTTGCGCTCCACGAACTCCGACGACCGCAGCACGCCTGCCGGCTTCCCGTTCAGCACCAACTGCGATTCGTGGTCGGCCTGCGGCTTGAGCAGAACCGGGTTCATCTCAACGCTGGGCGTCACGCCCGCCGCCGCCGCTTGCTCCGACTGCGCCCGCCCGATCTCCAAACCGTCCGGCGTCACGTCGGCGTTGTTCGACATGTTCTGCGCCTTGAACGGCGCCACGTCGATCCCGTCCTGCTTGAAGATGCGGCACAGCGCCGTCACCAGCACCGACTTCCCCACCGACGACGCCGTCCCCTGCACCATCAGCACCGGCGCCAGATCGCGCATCCCCGCCTCCTTCGCCACCGTTAGAAATCCTTCGCTAGAAATCAATGCCCGGCTGCGCCTTCACCCCAGACTGATAGGGGTGTTTCACCTCGCCCATCTCCGTCACCAGATCGGCGAACTCGAGCAGCTCGGGCGCGGCGTCCCTGCCAGTCAGGATCACGTGCATGTTGGCCGGCCGCGATCGCAACGTTGCGATCACCTCTTCTACGTCCAGCCATCCGTAGCTGATCGGATACGTGATCTCGTCCAGCACGATCAGATCATGCTCCCCACTCGCAATGATCGACTGGGACCGCACCCAGCCCTCCGCCGCCAGCGCCTTGTCGTGTTCGAGGTCCTTCGACAACCAGGTGAAGCCATCGCCCAGCGCGATCATCTCGATCCCCAGCCGCCGCGCCGCCCGCGTCTCCCCATAGTTCGACGTCGTCTGCTTGATGAACTGCAGCCAGCAGATCTTCCAGCCCCGCCCCCACGCTCGCAGCGTCACTCCCAACGCCGACGACGTCTTGCCTTTGCCGTTCCCGGTGTACAGCAGCACCAGAGGCTTCCGTTTGCGCACCAGGCCCTCCCGCTGTTTCGGCGGCTCCACCGGCTCCGCGTGCTTCTCGGTCGCTCGCTCAGCCATCCCGCGCCTCCACCCCCACCGGCACCACAAGCGGCACCACCAGCGGGACTCCCGTCGTCGGATGGGCCAGAACCGTCACATGCGGTCCGTACACCCGTTGCACCTGCTCCCGGGTCAGCACCTCCCGCGCCGTCCCGCTTGCGACCACCTGCCCCTTATCGATCAGGACCAGGCGATCGCAGTACGCGGCCGCCAGCGTCAGATCGTGCACGACAACCAGCACGGCGACCCCGTTCCGCGCCAACGACCGTAGCAACTCGAAGATCTCGCCTTGCGCGTCCACGTCCAAGCTCGATGTCGGCTCGTCCAGCAGCATCAGCCGTGGCTCCTGCGCCAGCGCGCGCCCGATGAAGGCGCGCCGCCGCTCCCCACCCGAAAGCGTGCCGAGATCGCGCTCCGCCAACGCCAAACAGCCAGACCGCTCCATCGAAACCCGCACCACCTCGCGGTCGTGGGCCGATTCCCGGCCCAGCAGTCGCAGGTGGGGGTGCCGTCCCAGGCTGACCAACCCTCGCACCGTGAGGGAGTCGGGCGCCGCCGGCAACTGCTGGACGACTGCGACCTCGCGCGCCAGCTCCAGCCCCGAGAACGACTCGAGCGGTTCGTTCCGGATCCAGACCCGTCCCTCGTCCGCGCTCACGACGTCCGGGCGGATAACGCGCGTGATCGCGCGGATCAGGGTGCTCTT
>JAPUIR010000149.1 GCA_027296805.1 Chloroflexota bacterium
CCTTGGAGGCGCAATACGCGCCGATGCCCGACAGTCCGCTCAGCCCCGCGATCGACGCCGTGCTGATGATCGAGCCTCCCCCGCGCGCCTCCAGGAGGGGAATGCTGTGCTTGATCCCCAGCCAGACGCCCTTGAGATTGATATCGATGATGCGGTCGAAGAGTTCCTCAGGGCAGTCGCGGACGTTGCCCTCGTTACGACCGATGCCCGCGTTGTTGTAGACGATGTCGACGCCACCGAAGCGCTCGACGGCGGCGTTGAGCATGCCCTGCACGTCTTCCGAGTTGCGCACGTCGGTGGCGACCGGGAGACAGACCTCGGCGCCGGCGTCCTCGTTGATCGAGCGGGCGACCTCGCCCAGCTGCTCCTCTTGCACGTCGGCGATCACGAGTTGCGCGCCCTCCTCGGCGAAGCGGCGCGCCGTCCCCTCGCCGATCCCGGATGCCGCGCCCGTGATCACAGCGACTTTCCCATCGAGTCTGGCCATCGTCGGTTCCCCTTCGCAGATTCAGCCTTGGAGGCAGGGCGCAGGATAGCGGCGGAGGGGGAGAGCGCTACTGCAACCGGCCTGCGCCACTGACCGGCCAGACCTCCTGAACGACGCCGTCGCGCACGGCGTGGAGCTGCCGGTGCAGAAGGACGGTGGAATCGGAGTAGCTCGGGATCAGCGTGACTTGGTCGCCGGGCTTCACATCCACGCCCGGGGCGAGGCGGTAGATCGTGTGCTCGGCGTTGAGGCCGACGACCTCGATGTTTTCGCGGTCGTGGACCAAAGGCAGCCCGGTGTGCCGGCCGGTCGCCTTCCAACCGGCATCGCCAACGGCGCGGTTCTCGTCCGGCACGCTGATGATCTGGCTCAGGAGCAGTAGCGCGAAACGGTGGCCGCGCACGCCCATTTGCTCGTAGCTGCGGTCGAAGAGCACACCGCCGCCCGCTTGCAGTTCGTTGAGATGCCCCTGCGCGAGCGAGATCCAGTAGTTGCCGCTGCCGCCGCCGCTCGTGACGCCCACCGGGAGCCCGGCCGCTTCGACCAACGCCCGCGCCTCCTGCAACACGTCGGCGGCCGCGATGGTCTCGCGCTCCTTCTCTTCTGGGTCCAGGTGCATGACGTGCCCCTCGTAGCCCATCAGTCCGCGCAACTGGACGTGGGGAAGATCCGTCACGAGCTGGGCCAAGGCGGGGGCCTGATCGGGAGGTACGCCGCAGCGGTCCATATTGACGTTGACGTCAACGAGTACGTCGATCGTGGCGCCGACGGCGGCCAGCGCGGCGTCGATCTCACGCAGATTCGCCGCGTCGTCCGCCGCGATGCAGAGGCGGGCCCGCCCCGCCAGCTGCGCGAGTCGTGCGATCTTCGTGGAGCCCACGATTTCGTTGGCGATCAGGATGTCGGTCACCCCGCCGTCGACCATCGCTTCTGCTTCGGAGACCTTGGCGCTGGTCACGCCCACTGCTCCCCCGGCGATCAGCCGGCTGGCCAGTGCGGGCGCCTTCGATGCTTTGATGTGGGGACGCCAGTCCGCGCCCGCGGCGGCGGCTGCGCGGGCCATCGTCGCGATGTTGTGGTCGAGGGCGTCGAGCTCGACCAGCAAGGCAGGCGTGTCGATTTCCGCGATCGCCTTGCCGACATCCGGGTGAGTCATGGGGGGCTGAGTCATGAGCTCTCCTTGACCGCGTGCGAGGGGCTCTCCCAGAATACGAGCGGTTGGAGCATAGCCACGATCCGTGTGCGGAGGAGGGTGTCCATGGCGTTCATCGAAGTCAATGGCGTGAGGCTCTTTTGGCATGAGGCCGGAGCCGAGCACCGCGGTGGAGCCGGACAGACGATCGTGTTCGTGCACGGCTTCCAGGGCAACGCGGGAGTCTGGCGGACGCAGTTCGAGACGCTGAGCGACCGCTATCACACGGTCTGTCTCAACAACCGCGGACGGGATCCGTCGGCGGTGCCTGGCGGCGTCGAGAATTACAACTTGGACCATTTCGCGGCCGACCTCGACGCGTTCATCGAGGCCCAGGGCTACGACAAGGTCGCCCTGGTGGGCTGGTCGATGGGCGTCTCTACCTCCCTCGCCTACCTGAAGAACCACGGACAGGAGCGTGTGGCGGCGCTGATCTTGGTGGACGGCTCGCCCAGCTTCCAGCAATTCCCCCGACCGGCAGAGGCGCAGGCCCAGATCGATCAGGCGGCGACGCGCGAGGTGGCGCCGCCGGGACAGTCGACGCAGGTCTGGGGTCAGGAGTTCGGCTCGATCTCGGAGGACTGCAAGGCCGGCTCCATGCAGTCGATGGCCGAGACCGACTTTCTCCCCTTCCTGCTCGACGTGAAAGTGCCGACCGCGGTTCTACACGGCCGCTTCGACGAGCGCATCCCCTACGAGGCGGGCCAGGCGCTGGCGGATGGGATTCCTGGTGCCCGGCTGCGCAACTTCACCACCAGCGGCCACTCCCCAATGTGGGACGCGCCCGGCCGCTTCGACCGCGAGATCGTGCACTTCATTGCCCGCGTCACTGCGACGGAGGACAAAGAGGCGTTCACGAACCGTGAGGCGAACCAGCGCTACGCACGTCTTTTGGGGGCCGATTATCCTGTACAAAACGAAGGGGGGGCCGGATGCCCCCCGCTTCGGGATTCGCCAGTGCCAGACTGGCTCGCGCCAAGATCAGGCAAGTTCGAAACGATCAAGATTCATGACCTTGGCCCA
>JAPUIR010000015.1 GCA_027296805.1 Chloroflexota bacterium
TGCAGATCGTGGATCAGGCTGAGCCGGGCTTCGACCTCGTCGAGGCGAGCAGGGTTCAACTCCACGCCATCGATGTACTGGCGGACGAGGCGTAAGGCATCCGCCGCCTGGTCCTGGGCGCCTTCCAGGCTCTCCAGCGTGGTCGCGGCAGCGGGATCGATCTCGACGATTGAGCGCGTGCGGGCGAGCGCAACGCCGAGGGCGTCGATCGCTGCTCCCTCGTCTTCCAGGACGGCGCGCGCCGCTTCGGCGTGCTGAGCCAGGTCCTGTGCGTGCGCCAGGCGGTCGAGTTCCAAGCCGAGTTTCTCGTCTTCGCCGGGCTGCAAAGCCGCCGCAGCGATCTCATCCGCCTCGTAGCGAAGCTGCGCGACGCGGCGCGCACGTTCGCGGTCGTCACCGCCGAGGTCGCGGATTTGCTCGCGTAAGGCCCGCAGCGCGACGGCGTCAGCCGCGAACGCCGCTCGCTGATCGTCCAGCGCGGCGAAGCGATCGAGGAGAGCAAGCTGGTCGGCTGGGCGCAACAGGGAGCTGTTGTCGTTCTGGCCGTGGATGTCGGCGAGCAGCGATCCGACGGCGATCAGGGTGGCCTGGGTCACCCCTCGGTCGTTGATGCGGGCGCTGCTGCGTCCCTTCGCGGGCACAGTGCGGGTGATGAGCAGTTCGCCGTCACAGGGCAGATCGAGCTCCCGCAAGAGCGCCTCGATGCGCGCCTGGCCGTCGCCCCCGACGCTGAACCGCGCCTCGACGGTGAGAGCGTCGGCGCCCGCGCGGACATCGTCCGCATCGGGCTTCGCGCCCAGGGCCAGGGCGAGGGCGTCGATCAGGATGCTCTTCCCGGCTCCAGTCTCGCCGGTCACTACGGTGAAGCCATCCTCCAGGTTGAGGTCGATGGCCTCGGCGACGGCCAGGTTGCGGACGTGAAGCTCGCGCAGCATGCGTCAGTCGGGCGGAGGCAGAGCGTCGCGGACCTCGTCGTCGAGGTGGACGGCTTTGAGACGACGTTCGTCGAGCCAGGCCAGCCGGCGGCCGAGCTGCGCGAAGAACGGCTTGCTGCGGTGGCGCACCAGGCGGGCAACGTGTGGGCTGCGGGTGACGCGAACGTGATCGTCGCGGTCCATGGCGAGTGCGCCTTGTCCGTCGACGCTCGCAGCGACGCCGCTGTGGCCGCCGACGCTCAGATCGATGGAGCAGTCGGGGGGCAATACGAGAGGCGCGGCCGCGGCGAGATGGGGCGCGACAGGCGTCAGAACGAGGAACTGTGCCGAGGGATCCAGGATGGGGCCGCCCGCCGAGAGGGAGTAGCCGGTCGATCCGGTGGCGCTGGCCACGACGACGCCGTCGCCGCGCAGCACTCCAATCAGGTCGCCGTTGACGCGCACGTTGACGTAGACGGGACGGCCCAAGGAGGTGCGGCCCACGGTGACGTCGTTGAGGGCGTGAACGACCTCTGGCGGGTCGCCGCCGAAGCCCTCGAACTCGACCGCCAGCATGGTGCGCTGATCGACGGTGTAATCGCCCCCCAAGATATCGTCCAGGCGCTCGCGCAGCTCGTCGGGGACCAGCTCTGTGAGGAACGCGAGCCGGCCCATGTCCACGCCGAGGATGAGGATGGGGTGTGGCACGACGGCTCTCGCCGCACGCAGCACCGTGCCGTCCCCGCCGATGGTGATGAGGAGGTCGGTTTCCGGCAGGTCTTTGGTGGAGGCGACGGGATCCCAGGCGGAGGCGATCCAGATCGAATCGAGCTGTGGCTCGAGTCGCGCGAGGATCTCTTGAGCGAACTCGCGGGCTTCGGCGCTCTCCGGGTGGTGGTAGATGCCCACCTTGCGGATTTTCTGAGCCATCAGGTGACTGCCTGCTCAGCCGACGTGGGGGTACGCAGCCAAACCAGGAATTCCTCGTTTCCTTTGGGACCGCGTAAGGGCGAGCGGCGAATCCCTCCCAGTCGCCAGCCTCGCTCCAGCGCCCAGAGCGCGACGCTGCGGACGGCGGCGGCGCGGATTTGGGGCGACCGTACCACTCCGTCCTGGGGCACCGATTCGCGGGGGGCCTCAAACTGCGGCTTGACCAGGGCCAGGACGGGCGCGCGGGGCGGGAGGACGGCCGCGAGCGGTCCCAGCGCTTCGCGCAAGGAGATGAAGGCCAGATCGACCACGGCGAGTGTCGGGGGCGGGTCGAGGCGTGGGTCCAGGCTGGGAAGGGCGCGGGCGTCGGTGCGCTCCATGGCGACGACACGCTCATCGCGGCGCAGGGAGTCGGCGAGCTGGCCGTAACCCACATCGACGGCGTAGACGCGGGCGGCACCGCGCTGGAGCAGACAATCGGTGAAGCCACCGGTGGAGGCGCCCAGATCGATGCAGGTCAGACCCTGGACGTCGATCTCCCAGGCATCGAGCCCGGCCGCGAGCTTGAGGCCGCCGCGAGAGACGAACTCCCGATCAGGTTTGACTTGGATCTTCGTGCCCAGCGGCAGCGACAGACCGGGCGCGGCGTAGCGTTGAGCCGGGCCGTGCACACGCCCGGCCAGGATCAGTGCGCGTGCGCGATCGAGATCAGGTGCAAGGCCTCGCGTGACGAGCATGTGGTCGAGCCGAGAGTTGGCCATCGAGCAACGCTATCAGGGAGCGGCGATCCGGGCGCTAGGCGCTTTCCTGCGCCAGCTCGTCCTCGTCCTCCGACGACTCCTCCGCCTCCTCCAGGGTGAGCACGGGGCGCACTCCGTGGTAGTCGACTTCGCTGTCGGTCTTGTCGAGCAGGACGGGTGGCTTGCGATCCGTGACGGTGTCCAAAGAGATGACGCATTTGGTGATCTCCGGGCGACTCGGGATCTCGAACATGACTTCGAGCAGGAGATCCTCGAGCACGGTACGCAGGCCGCGCGCGCCGGTCTTCTCTGCGAGCGCCGTCTCGGAGATCGCCTCAAGCGCCTCTGAGCTGAAGACGAGTTCCACGTTGTCCATGCGGAAGAAGCGCTCGAACTGGCGCGCGAGCGCGTTCTTGGGCTCGGTCAGGATGCGAACCATGGATTCGAGGTCGAGCGCTTCGAGCGTGACCATGACGGGCAGGCGGCCGACGAACTCGGGGATGAGTCCGTACTTGAGCAGGTCGTCGTGGGTGAGGTGCTTCATCAGCCCGGCGGTCTCTTCGAGCTCGCGCTTGGCGGCCCCGAAGCCGAGGTTGCGGACACCCTTGCCGACGCGGCGATCGACGATGTCCTCGAGCCCCTCAAAGGCGCCGCCACAGATGAAGAGGACCTTGGAGGTGTTGAACTGGATGAAGTCCTGGTGGGGGTGCTTGCGTCCGCCTTGCGGTGGCACGGAGGCGGTAGTGCCTTCGATGATCTTGAGCAGGGCTTGCTGGACGCCTTCGCCGGAGACATCGCGCGTGATGGAGGGGTTGTCCGCCTTGCGGGAGATCTTGTCGATCTCGTCGATGTAGATGATGCCGCGCTCGGCGCGTTGGATATCGAAGTCGGCGGCCTGGATGAGGTGGAGCAGGATGTTTTCGACATCCTCTCCGACATAGCCCGCTTCGGTGAGTGCCGTGGCGTCCGCGATCGAGAAGGGGACGTCGAGGACCTTGGCGAGCGTGCGGGCGAGCAGGGTCTTGCCGGAGCCCGTGGGGCCGACGAGCAGAATATTGCTCTTCTCCAACTCGACGTCGTCCGGGCCGATCTCCGTGTTGATGCGCTTGTAGTGGTTGTAGACGGCGACCGAGAGGACCTTCTTGGAGTCCTCTTGGCCCACCACGTACTCGTCCAGGCGTTGGTAGATCTCCTGGGGCGAGAGCGGCTTCTCGCCGCCTGCGACATCGCCAGTGGCGCCGGGCACGGTGCTGGAGGAGGCCTCCTCGGCGATGATGTCTCGGCAGAGGTCGACGCACTCGTCGCAGATATAGACGGCGCCCGGGCCCGCGATGAGACGCTTGACCTGGTCCTGGTTCTTCCCGCAGAAAGAACAGTGGTACGTGGTGCGGCCGCTGCTCCGCGAGTTCGCCACTGTGGTCCCTTTCCGCTGCGTCTTTAGTATCGGCCCAGGAGGCGCATCAGCCTAGCGTGTTCCTCTAGGACGCCGCCTGCACGGGTTCTCGTTGCTGCGCTTGCAGCACCTCATCCACGAGGCCGTATTCCTGTGCTTGCTCCGCGTCCAGGTAGAAGTCGCGATCCGTGTCTCGCTTGATGACGTCAACCGGCTGCCCGGTGTGCTTGGCGAGGATGTTGCGGATCGTCTCGTTGTTGCGCAGGATCTCCCG
>JAPUIR010000150.1 GCA_027296805.1 Chloroflexota bacterium
AAGTCGGCGAGCTGCACGGGAGCCTGAAGCCCCCTGTAGGCTGGCGGACATGCGCGTCACCTTGCCCTATGGCCTGTCCCCTGGTCGGGGCCAACTCGACCTCGAGGTCGCCGACGACGCCTCCATCCTCGACCCGGTGCATCCCCCTCCCCTCGCCGAAGTCGCGGGCGCGATCCGGGGCGCGCTCTCCCAGCCGATCGGGGCCAGCTCACTCGCCAGCGGCATCGCCGCTGACGACAGCGTGGCCATCGTCTTCAGCTCGGCCGTCCCCGCGCCCCTCAACGCGACGCTGGCCTCGGAAATCCTCGCCGCGCTCGAGGCAGCGGGCGTAGCACGCGATCGGATCACGCTGATCCTGCAGCGTGACCTGGAGCATGCCCCAGCCGAAACGGACCCGGTGCGAATGCTCGATCGGGCGTACCGGGTCGTGGTCCACGACCCCGCCGACCGGGACGGCCTCATCTTTCAGGAGCGCTACCCCAGTGAGCGGCGCGCCGGGATCTATCTCAACGAGGCCTACCAGCGTGCCTCCGCTCGGATCGTGACGGGGCTGGCTGAGCCTCATTTCGCCGCCGGCTGGCGGCCCGCCCTCACGGTCTTGCCCGGCCTCGCCGCTGGATACAACGCCCTGCGCACTCTCAGCGTCGCGAACCTGCTTCAGCCCCATGCCCGATCCGGCGTCACAACCGGCAACCCGATCTTCGAGGAAGCCGTCGACCTCGCCGAGTCGGTGGGCGTCACCCTCGCCTGCTGGCTCACCGTCGATCGGCAGGGCGCGGCGACGGGCGTCTTCGCAGGCGGCTTCCGGCGCTCTCTGTCGGCGGCGATCGACGCCGCACCCCACCCCAGCCCAGCGGCGAACGCTCCCTTTGACCTGGTGCTGGCCGCCGCCCCCGGCGCCGCCACGCTCGCGGCCGCTACTCCCGCCCTCCTGGCGGCGAGCGCCCTCCTGCGCCCGGGCGGGACGATCATGCTCGCCGCCGAGTGCCCCGCCGGCGTCGGCAGCGCCGCCTTCCAATCGATGCTGTTCGACGCACAGGGACCGGAGGCGCTCTGGGAAACACTGATCGCCGCCGACTTCGCCCAAGAAGATCAGTGGTTCGCGCTCGCGCTCGCGTCGGCCCGCCGAACGGCCACGGTCGAACTCGGTTCCGCCTTGGAGGCGGCGACGGTGCGCCGCACCCACTGCATCCCCACCTCCGACATCGGCCTGGCGCTGAGCGCCTTCACCGCCTCGTTCCACCTGCGAACCGGCGGAATGCCGTCGGTCGCCGTCCTGCCCGACGCCCCGCGCCTGAATCTGAGCAACGTCGAGTAGCCCAAACCCTTACGCGCGCGGTAATCCCAACCCCCGCGTCGCGATAATGTTGCGCTGAATCTCGCTCGTCCCGCCCTCGATCGTATTCGCGACCGAGCGCATGTACCCGTAGTTGTAGCGGCCGTATTTCGCCGCCCGATCGTCGCCGCCCCGGATCTGCCCGTGCAACCCAAGCACGTGCATCGATGTCGTCGCGACGCGCTGATTCAACTCCATCGAATACAGCTTCGACATGGACGCTTCGTAGTTCGGGATCAGCCCTTGATCTTGCATCGTGATGATGCGGTACGACATCATCATTGCGCCCTGTGCCTCGATGTAGCGATCCGCCAGCTCGTTGCGTAGCGACTCCCGTCGCCCCAACGCCGACTGATCGCTGCTCTTCGCGAAGTCGATCAGCGCCTCCACGTTCTGACGCATGCCCACCGCTGAACCGATGCTGCTGCGTTCGAAGTCCAACGTCGTCACCGCCCCATACCAGCCCCGGTTCTCCTCCCCCAGGACGTTCTTGGCCGGGATGCGCACGTCCTCAAAGAAAACCTCGTTGAACTCGTGTGTGTCGGCCATGTTGACCAGCGGCTGCACCTGCACGCCGGGCGCGTGCATGTCCAGCATGAAATAGGTGATGCCTTTGTGCTTGGGTGCATCGGGATCAGTGCGGGCCAGCAGGATCATCCAGTCTGCCCGATGCGCGCCGCTGGTCCAGATCTTCTGGCCGTTGACGATGTAGTCGTCGCCGTCCTTGACCGCCCGCGTCTCTAGCGAGGCCAGGTCGGAGCCCGCTCCCGGCTCGGAGTAGCCCTGGCACCAGACGACCTCGCCGCTGAGGATGCCGGGCAGGTGGTCGGCCCGCTGGTCTTCCGTGCCGATCGTAATGATCGTCGGGCCCACCATCCCAATCGCGATGCCGCCCGGACGCAGCGCCCGCCGTTCGGCCGTCTCCTCGTTGAAGATGAACTGCTGCTTGACCGGCAGCCCGGCACCGCCGTATTCCTCCGGCCAGGCCGGCGCGACCCAGCCCCGATCCGAGAGCGTACGAAACCAGGTCCGCCGCGTCGGGGTGAGCTCGAAGCCGTCGGACGTGCGGGCTTCCTTGCGGATGCCTGCTCGCAGCGGCTCGTACTCGGTCTCCAGGAACTCGCGGACCTCTGCGCGGAACGCGGCCTCCTCGGCGGTGTCGTTAAAGTCGACCATTCCAACCTCCTCCTGAACCCTGACCAGCGAACACAGCTTGCAGACAAGGCCCCAGTGAACGGGGGCAGCTCTCAGCCGTCATCCTAGCCGACCGTCGCGCCACGCACAGCGCGGCCGGACCCTGCTACCCCAACCACTCTCCCCGCCGTACACTCCCTCGCAGGGGCAGGAATGGTCCGCAAGAAGCTCGAGCAGAAGGATGCGCGGCGCCTGCTGGGCGGCGCCCCGGTCTGTATCGTCACCACCGCCTGGCGCACCGTCCCCAACGCCATGCCTGTGGCCTGGTCGATGCCGGTCAGCGTCGACCCGCCACTCATCGCGATCGTGGTGCATCCCTCCCGCCACACCCACGACATGATCAAATTCGGCGAGGAGTTCGCGCTCAACCTTCCCAGCCGCGTCATCACCAACCACACCCAATGGCTGGGCCTGGTCAGCGGCATCAACGCCGACAAACTCGAAGCCTCCCGCCTCCCTTTCTTCCGTGCCAAGGAGATCGACGCCCCCCTCCTGGAGGGCTGCGTGGGCTGGATCGAGTGCACCATGCACGACCACTACGTCATGGGCGACCACACCCTCTTCGTCGGCCGCGTCGTGGCGGCCCAGGCCGACACCACCGCCTTCGACTTCGAGAGCGGACTCTGGCTGCTGCAAGACGACGAGTACAAGCCGCTCATGTACCTGGGCGGCAAGAGCTACTCCCTGATGCA
>JAPUIR010000151.1 GCA_027296805.1 Chloroflexota bacterium
GCACCATCGTCCGCCCCGTCGAGGCGGCCTGGCCGCCCGCCGAAGAAGACGGCGAGCAGATCCGGCCCGACCCGCCGCAAGGCGCGGCCGGCGAGCGCATCGTCGAGATGATGACCGAGGCCGGCAAAATCGTCTCTGACCGCGACGAGTACGTCGCGGCGCTGCGCGACTGGGTGGCGAAGGGCGATGCAAGCGAATTCGCGCTCAGCCCCGATCAGGTCGTCGAGCGTTCCGGCCGCCGGGGCGTCGAAGAGGCGACCGCCGCTGCCGAGTTCGAGCTGGCACAGCATCTCTTCCGCCAGGGCGACCTGGCATCCGCGCGCCCCCACTTCCGCCGCGCGCACGAGCTCCAGCCCGACAACTGGACCTACAAACGACAGGCCTGGTCGATCGAACCGAGCGCCCTCGACGGACCGCTGACACGCTTCTGGCAGGGTCCGGTCCCCGGCAAGGAGGCGGACTGGCCCTACGCGGGCGACTGGGTGCGCGACGCCCAGGCGATCGGCGGGGCGAACTACTACCCCCGCTTCCAGCCCTAGCCCGACCACGGGCGACGAAGGACGGTCGCATGACCACGACGAAGCCAGGCGCCCCCAAACGACTTGGCCACATCGCCCTGCGCGTCCGCGACGTCGATCGGGCCGTGGCCTTCTACACCGACATCCTCGGCCTCGACCTCAAGGCGCAAGCACGCGGCGCCGCCTTTCTGGGCGCCAGCGACGACTCGTCACACGAGTTGGCGCTGATGCCCCTCCCGCAAGACGCCGCCGGCCCGGACGCCGAGCGCGTCGGCATGTATCACATGGCCTGGGAGATGCCCTCGTTCGAAGAGCTGGAAGCCTTGCAGCAGCGACTGAAGGCGAACGACGTGGAGATCGTGGGCTACAGCGATCGCCAGTGCAACGTCATGTTCCTCGACCCCGAAGGCAACGAACTCGAAGCGATCTGGGAGCCCTCACCGGACCTCGCCGACGTGCCCACCCGCCGGCTCACACCCTGAGCCGCTCGGGTCCACCGCTCGCCTAGCTGCGCGCGCGCACCAGCAAGCGCTTGATCCCGCCCACGTGCAGACTGCCCGCGACGAGCTCCGGCTCGCCCGCGAGTTCAAGCTTTGGCAGCAGCGGACGCAGCGCGTGGAAAAGCGCCCGCATCTCCCAGCGCGCCAGGTTCGCGCCCAAGCAGAAGTGCTCACCGTAGCCGCCGAAGGCGAAGTGGTCGTTGGGCTCGCGCCCGATGTCGAACTTGTAGGGGTCCTCGAAGACGTCCTCATCGCGGTTGGCGGAGGGGTACCACATCACCACCGACTCGCCCCGCCGGATCGTCTGCCCCCGCAGCTCCAGATCCTCCATCGCCGTGCGCTGGAACTGGATCACGACCGACGTCCAGCGCAACATCTCCTCCACCGCGCCCGGCACCGTCGATTCGTCCGCCACCAGCCATTCGAGCTGCTCCGGGTTGTCCAGCAGGACCTTGATCCCGCCCGTAATCGAGTTGCGGGTGGTCTCGTTGCCCGCCGCCAGCAGCAGCCGGAAGTACGTCGAGACCTCGCGCGGCGTTAGCGCTCGCCCCTCGACCTCGGCGTTCAGCAGCGTGCTCAGCAGATCGTCGCCCAGCCCCTCGCTCAGCCGCCGCTCGAACAGGTTCGTGTTGTAGCTGCGCCATGCGCGGCTGTTGCGACGGATCGTCTGCTCTTGGGTCTCCCCTGGCTCGCGATACTCGGGGTCGGCGGCGCCGCCCAGCGTCTCGGTCCAGGTGAAGATCTGGTCCCAGTCCTCCTCGGGGATGCCGGCCATCTCGCAGATCGCGGCCACCGGCAGCTTGGCCGCAAGCTCGTGAACCAGATCGACCGTGCCCTGCTCCCCCTTCTCGGCGAGCTGTGCCACCACGACGTCGGCGAAGCGGCTCACGTAGTTCTCGGCCATCTCCTCGAAGTGGTCCTCGAGCGTCTTCATCATGCGCGGCGTGAAATGGCCGCTCATCAAACTCCGATGCTGCCGGTGCTCCGGCGGGTCCATGAAAATAAAGTCGGCCGGATCGTCGGGCGAGCCGCCGTAGCGGTTCGCGCCGCGCACACGGGCGCGTTGCCCCATGTGGATCGACTCCGTATCCATCATGCGAAGAAGCTGCGTGTTGGAGAAGAGCTCCGGATGACGGGAGATAAAGGAGACATCCTCCCACTTGGTGATCGCCCAGAACGGCTCGTGCCGGGGGCGTTGGTACCAGTACACGGGCGCCTCTTCGCGCAGCAGATCCCACGCCTCCCAGGGATAGCCCCGCTCGACGTAGAGGTCCGTGTCCGTGATATCCAGGTTGTGCAGCGTGAGTGGCTCGCTCGTCGCGACCATGGCCTGTCTCCGCGGAATTGGGGGCGCGGGTTGCGGCTCCCATCGCTCGGAGTCTAGCTTCGCGCGAGACGCCTGCCCAGAATGAATACCTGTCCAAACTGAACGCGTGCAAGAGGAGAGCAGTGATGCCCGAGGTGATGCGTCCCGATGGTGCCGTGATTCGTTACGAGGTCTTCGGCGAGGGACACCCCTTCCTGCTGCTCGCGCCGGGCGGCGTCAACAGTCAGATCGACTTCTGGGATCACAGCGCCATCAACCCCATCAAAGAGTTCGCCGACGAGTTCATGGTCATCGGCATGGACCAGCGCTTCGCGGGCAAGAGCCGCGCACCCCTCACGCCGTTCTCCTACGAGCAGGCGCTGGGCGATCAACTCGCCGTACTCGACGCCCTCGACATCCCCAGCGCCCACGTCATGGGCGGCTGCATCGGCTGCGCCTACGCGCTCAACCTGATGGACGAGGCCCCCGCGCGCATCTCGGGCGCCGTCATGCAGGACCCCGTCGGGCTCGACGAGAGCAACACGATGGACACCTTCTACGACATGTTCAATGACACGATCCGGGTCGCCCGCGCGAGCGGGATCGAGGCCGTGATCGATGCCGCCCTCGAAAACGAGATCTTCATGCTGCAGAACGCGGGCGGCCCCTGGGCCCAGCGCCTCCACGACGACGAGGAGTTCCGCGGCGCCTTGCGGGAACTGCGGCGCGAGTCCTACATCGCCCTCGTCGTCGACTTCCGCGACGGCATCTGGCCCTGGAACCCACCTTATTTCTCGGTCAACGAGGTCGCTGTCCAGCGCATGACGACGCCGATGCTGGTCCTCCCTGGCAGCGATGCCTTCCATCCCACCGGCGTAGGCCAGAGGATCTGCGCCGACGCGGTCAACGCAAGCTGCCTCGCTGTCGACGCCCGCGCCCCCGAGAACCTGCCTGCCACCATCGAAGCCATCCGCTCTTTCTTGCGCGAGCACAGCTAGTTTGCGGCGAGGCGAGCGGCGCCCCCGCGTCGGACGTGGCTTCCTTACGAAGTCCACAGCCCTGCCCACCAGATCCTCCGCCAGCCCCCTACCCAGACGACCCCCTGCACAACCAGCTTCCGTGTACCGAGCGTGCGGGAGGTCTCGGGGGGCGCATCCCCCTGTCGAGCCAACTAGCGGGGGGTCTCAGGGGCCGGAGCGAGTTTCCGCGAGCGACCTCACGAACAAGCAACCCCCCTGCCTAATCAAAAGACAACGTGCTCCGCGCCACCTCACCGTTGGCCAGCGCCGTGAAAGCGTCGTTGATCTCCTCGACCGGGAACTGCCGCGTGATCAGCTCATCCAGCTTCAGCTTGCCTGCCTGGTAGAGCGCCAGCAGGCGCGGAAACTCGATCTGCGGCTTGGCCGTGCCGTACATCGACCCGATCACCGTCTTCTCCATGATCAGATCGCGCGCGTCCATCGTCACCGGCGTACCGAAGGGCGCATGCCCCACCCACACCGTGATCCCGCGACTGCGCGTGCAGCGGATGCTCTGCAGGAACGGCGCCTCCACCAGACCAATCGCCTCAAACGCGTAGTGCGTCCCGAAGCCACCCGTCAGCTCCTTGATCCGATCGACGGGATCCCCCTCGCCCGCGTTGATCGTATGGGTCGCACCGAACTCCTTCGCCATCTCCAGCTTGTTGTCCAAGAGGTCCACCGCGATGATCGTCGTCGCCCCCGCGATGGCGCAGCCCTGAATCACGTTCAGGCCAACGCCGCCCGCGCCGAACACAGCCGCCGTCGAGCCCGGCTGCACTTGGGCCGTGTTGATCGCCGCGCCCACCCCCGTCGTGACCCCGCAGCCCACCAGGGCCGCTTGCGGGAACGGAATGTCCTTGTCGATGGGGACCGCCGCCACCTCCGGCACCACCGTGTAGCTGCCGAAAGTGCCCAGGCCCGCCATCTGCGTCAACTCGGTCTCGCCCGCGTTCATCGTGGGCTTGTTTGCCGTAGTGGGACCGCGGAAGCAGAGGTTGGGCCAGCCCTTCTGACACATCTCGCACGTACCGCAGCTCGGATACCAGGAAAGCACGACATGGTCGCCGGGCTTGACCGCGGACACGTTCGCGCCCACCTCCTCCACGATCCCCGCGCCCTCGTGGCCCAGCACGATCGGGGGCTGGCTGGGCCATTCCCCCTTCACCATGTGCCAGTCCGAGTGGCACACCCCGGACGCCATCATCTTGACCAGCACCTCGCCCGGACCGGGATCGCCGAAGGCGATCTCCTCCATCTTCAAAGGCGTGTTCGGCTCGTACATGACCGCGGCCTTAGCCATCATCCGATCCTCTCTGCTGGGCTGGCTTGCTCCGTGCGGATACTAGGACGCGCGGCCTGAGACCGTCTCGCCCAACCGTCTCGATCGGTCCTTCGTGGCGGGCTTCGACGCTCCGACGCCCTATCCCTCCATCGCCGCGATCTCCGCCTTGCGCTCCTGCCGACGGGGATGAAGTGTGGGCTCCGTGTAGCCCGACGGCTGCTCCACGCCGCTGAAGACCAAGTCGCAGGCCGCCCGGAAGGCGACGCCATCCAAGTCCGGCGCCATCGGCACG